>JAJDNK010000041.1 GCA_022340715.1 bacterium BMS3Abin03
TTTTTATGTATACGTCAAGTTTAGTTATCTGCAGAAAACATTAGAATTATGAAAAAATTCCCTTGCATTTAAAATATTATTAAGAATATTAATCGATTGTAGCTTTTGGGGGAGTAAACACTGGCAGCTTTCATCAAAAAACGGGGGCATAACACAAAGATTAATAAGAACCAGTCCTCTTTAAACAGAAAAATCCACGCAATAATTACCTGTAATTCTTACGCATAAGTTTCTTTCTTCATTTAATGTTTATAAGAACAACATATTTATGATTTTAAGCAATGGCATATTTTTTAGAACAGTTAAGAACAAATAAAAGATTGAAGGATCGTTTACATTGGGTCAGCAGCAATTGTTACTAATAATATTGAGTATCATAATTATAGGCATTGCCATAGCTGTAGCAATAAATCTTTTTAGAGGAAATGCCATAGATAGAAAACGTGAAATACTGATTAATGAAAGTCATAATCTCGGATCGATTGCATTGGCATACTATAAAAAGCCCAGAATGATGGGTGGTGGTGGTAAACAGTTCATAGGCTGGACGATTCCCTCGCAAATGATGGCAACGGTAAATGGATCTTATATAGCACAAGTATTAAGTGACAGCGTAGTAATAACTGGCACGGGAACTGAAGTAGTAACCGAAAATGATTCGATAAAAATTCAAACTATTGTAACGAGCAACAGAATTTATTCAAAAGTAATTAACTAAAAAGTAGTTACCTCTTAATGGTTAATTTAATTAAACTAACTAACTAACAAACATAGGAGTAAAAAATGGGTCAGCAACAACTTCTCTTAATCGTTCTTGGCGTTATCGTTGTAGGTATCGCAGTTGTTGTAGGTATTAACCTCTTTAACGCAAATGCAGTTTCTGCAAACAGGGACGGTGTTATTTCCGACCTGAATAACCTTGGGGCAATGGCACAGCAGTATTACAAGAAGCCAACCTCGATGGGCGGCGGTGGAAATCAATTCACCGGATGGACTATCCCTACAGGATTAGATTCTACTGCTAACGGTACTTATACACGTACTATTAACGGTACAACCTCAGTTACTATTACCGGTGTTGGCACTGAAATAGGTGATAACGGTAGCAGTGAAGTCCAAGCTGCGGCAACGGTTACAGCTAATACAATTAGCGTTTCTGTAAGTAACTAAGTAAATAAAACAGTTCATACAAAAGGCTGATGAAATAGCTTAATTTTTATCAGCCTTTCTAGTTTAAAAAGGTGGTTATGGTTGAGTTCAAGTTTACAGCACAAAGATTGAATGGTCAGAATATTTCTGGAACTCTTTCGGCAATATCTGTAAGCGAGGGTAAAAAAAAGATTCACCGTCTTGCTGAAAAGAATAAGCTAAAAGTACAGTCTGTTCAAAAAAAATCCACATTCCTTTACAGAGTAAGAAAAGGTAATGAGAAGCCAATAAGAGGTGAGCAAAAGGCTTTCAGCAAACATGAAGTTGAGGAAGCTCTTTCGCGATTAGGCTACAAAGTTTTATCCGTAAATAGAAAGCTTATTGATTTTCAGAAGAAACCCCCCACATCTGAAATAGTAACGTTTGTTAAAATTAGTGCTGAGCTACTTGATCAAAAGCTGGCTTACAGCGAAGTGATGACGTTACTAATTAATGATACTCAAAATGCTACCCTAAGAAATACATTAAAAGAGATTAATAATGATTTAAAGAAAGGTGCTGATAGTGAAGCTACCTTTCTTAAGTACCAGGGTGTATTCGGCAAATTTACTGCCTATATGCTGGGTCTCGCATCTAAAAGTGGTAATATGGCAGAAATCTATAAAGCTACTGCCAAGTTCCTTGAAAGAAGGCAGGAATTCAAAAAGAGTTTAAGAAGCGCATTAATAACACCTGCCGTAACAATGTTCGTTCTATTGCTCGCAGTACTGTTTTATGTTGGATATATTTTCCCGGAGACAGCAAAGCTGTTTGTCCGTTTCGGTATAGATCTTCCGCCGATGACGGCGTTTACCCTAAAGTTTAGCGACTTCCTGATTGCAAATCCTGTTCTTATTGCCGCATTGATGTTCATACCCCCGATAGCTCTTATTGCATATATAAGAACCCCAAAAGGAAGATTGATGTTCGATAAGTATATTATGAAGATGCCAATTATGGGTCAATTGATACATAAAACCCTTATCGAAGTCTTTTGCCGTGTATTCTATACTCTTTATCATGGTTCTGCGGAAAGTATTGAGCCTATCAGAATAGCTGCAGAAGCAACGGGTAATACATATTTTGAAAGCAGGATAAAACAAATAGCCATTCCTCTAATGCTGAAAAAAGGTGTGGGTATGACCGACGCTTTTGAAGCTGCCGATATATTTACCGATACAGCGCTTTCGCGGTTTCACTCCGGTGAAGAATCAGGTACGATTAAAAACACAGCAATGCAATTGGCAAACTATTATGAAAGTGAAACAGTATTTCGTTTAAAGAACCTGATCGAAATTATCCAGGTTATAATTGCAATGATTATAATGGTAATAATGATAGCGTTAACTTTAGTATCTGCAGAGACTGCTACAGTTAGGCCCAAAACCCCAGGCGTGAGCTCTACTGAAATATATATGGAGAAAAACGTCGGATGATTGAGACTAATCTTGAAATGACAGATAAAATCGGTTATCTCCTTTTTAAGAAAGGAATAATTGATTCATCAATGCTTGAAAAAGCCTTACAGGCAAAGGTTAATGATAGGAGTAAGATCAAGAGGAATCTCGCGCAAATTCTTGTACAAGATTTTGAATACGATCATGATAGAATATTCAGAGAAGTTGCAATTCTATATGCATTCCGTGAGCTAGATACTCGTCCGTCAGAAATTCCCGAAGACCGTATTGAAACAATAAGAAGGATGATCGATGAATCTGGGGATTCATTAAAAGAATTGATGATGCGGTATTGCATTATTCCTTTTATGTACGATGAAAGAATAAGGGATAAATTAATACTTGCGGCTATAGATCCTACCGATAGACATATACCGCGAGTAGCATTCGGGTTGAATGCAAAAAAATATGAAGTAATATTTATTAAGAAATCTGACTATGAAGAGTTAATCAAAAAAATTCTTCCACCCGAAAATGAATTTCTTAAGGCACTGGAATTACAAGAAGAGGATGTTTTCCAGGTTGATGAATCTGATGAAAACAATGTTGATGAAGATGAACTCGATGCGGAAATAAACAAAAGTGCTCTGATAAACCTGATTGAAGGAGCATTAGTTGAAGGTGTTAGAAAAGGAGCCAGTGATATTCACTTCATACCGAGGGAAGGAAAAAGAACTGAGATTTACATACGAATTGATGGAATTTTACAGTTGTGGCATGTACAGGAAAACACTTTGCCCGAAGCTGTAGTAGCTGTTGTAAAAGATCGTGGAAAGGGAATGGACCGGTTCGAAAGAGAAATGGCACAGGATGGCTTTATACAACGTGAGGTGGATCGACATATAATAAGATTTCGTGTTTCTGTACTTCCTATTGTTGGAACCGAGTTAAAGAATAAGTATGAAAGTGTAGTAATAAGAATTCTCGATGACCGTAAAGTTATAAAAGATCTGAAACAACTTGGATTGGTTGGGTACACGAATAAAGTATTTGTAAAAGCAATCAATCAGCCGCAGGGGATGGTTATTCTTACTGGGCCTACGGGTAGTGGTAAGAGCACAACCCTAGTTGCGGCACTTTACCAGGTTATTACGCCAGAAGTAAATGTGTTAACTGTTGAAGATCCTGTTGAATATGTTATTGAAGGTGCAAGACAGTTGAAGATCGGGTATAAAATGGGTTTTGAACAGGCAATTCGGTCAATATTACGCCACGACCCGGATATCGTTTTAGTTGGCGAGATGAGAGATAAAGAAACTGCAGAAACAGCAATTAAATTAGCCAACACAGGGCACTTAACATTTTCTACACTTCACACTAATGACGCTCCAAGCGCAGTTGCCCGTTTATTTAAAATGGGAATAGAGCCGTTTCTAATAGCTTACGCAATAAATCTCATAGTGGCACAGAGATTGGTTAGGCGGCTATGTCCACACTGTAAAAAAAGGTTGAACAATTTTGATGAAGTCTTAATGGAGGCAGCCAATTTAGATATAGCAGAGTGGAGAAACTATACTGTTTATAGGGCTGTAGGATGTGAAGAATGTAACGGGACAGGTTACAAAGGTAGATTGGCAATTCATGAAGCACTCTATTTTACTAAAGATATACGACAGATAATAGTAAGATCCGGCGACGAAGTTGACGAGGAGAGCATCAGGGTTCAGGCAAAGAAAGATGGTTCATTGAACCTCAGGGAATCAGGTCTGGAAAAAGTAAAACTTGGTGTAACGTCAATTGAAGAAGTGTTATCAGCGACGACAGATGAATAACTTAATATTAAAGATACGATTAAACCATTTATTTAATTATTTAAATAAAAAATCGTCCTAATCGATTGTAAAATAAGAAATTAAAATTATTATTTAATGTCATACTTTTATTGAATTTTTTATTTATATTTTATACAGCAGAATTAACAGAAATTTACTTGTGAAGATAAAATTGGGTATACGTCGTGTTTGAAGGTCATAAAATAGTTGCAAGTGATGAAAAACGGATTTTAGAGGGATTTGTCAGTACAATCCCACAATCCAGAATGGGACCTGATCGGGTTGAGTTTTTAGTTGAAAATGCTCATAAATTAGAAGAACAACATAAGCTTATTCTTAGAAATTATATTAATAAAGCTCTCACGCTTATGATTGAGAGTGAAGCATCGGATATTGAAATCGGGGGACATGGAAACGAAGGCTACTTCTGGATGAGAATCCATGGTAAGAAAGAAAGAGTGAGGGAACTTCCACAATTCTCTGAAGATGAGGCAGCATTATTGATTATTAATCTTCTGAACGAAAATCAGAGAAATTATCTATTAGAACAACGTAATCTCGATTTCAGCTATACGTACTTTTATGAAAAAAGAAAATTAAATGTAAGGTTCAGAGCAGATGCCTATTTTGATCTCGATACCCTTACCTTGAATATGAGGCTTATAAATTTATCCACTCGACCATTGGCTTCTCTGGAATTTCATCCGCTAGCAGTAAGATCATTGAGTCATAATTATATTAAATTCGGCTTAACATTAATCACCGGTATAACCGGTTCCGGTAAATCTACCACATTAGATTCGATAATAGATCATCATAATAAATTTGATCCTGCACATGTAATTATAATTGCAGCACCTATTGAATATGTTCATAACTCGAATATCTCATTAGTTAAACACCGAGAAGTTGGGCGCGACGTAACTTCATTCAAAGATGGTATTGTTCAGGCTTTAAGACAAGACCCCGATATTATTGTAGTTGGTGAAATGCGTGATCCCGATACTATAATGGCTGCTCTTGAAGTAACAGATACCGGACATAAAGTGTTTTCAACTTTGCATACATCATCTGCAACCGAGTCTTTAGATAGAATAATTGCAGAAGTTCATCCCACTGAACAGGAACGCGTGAGGAACAGACTTGCAGATGTACTTATTTCGGTTATATCACAAAAACTTGTACCTACACTTGATGGAAAAAGAATAATGGCAAAAGAAGTTTTAATTGTGACACCAAGTGTTCGTGCAGCAATAAAAAATAACAACACGAGTGAAATATATATGATGATTAATCAGGGTGGACAGCAGGGAATGGTAACTATGGAACAGGACCTGAAGAGACTATATATGCAAAAGAAGATTTCGCTTGAAACAGCAATTACGTATGCAAATAATAAAACAAGAATTCAACAAATATTATCGGCTAAATAATGAAACCGCTTGTTTGTATATATTGTGAAGGTAATGATACCAAGCTGGCTGTAGTCAGTCAAGAAAAAAATGGCGAAAAAGTTAAGGTAATTCGTACGGCGGCAGTTAGTGTTTCTGCTACTTCTACAGATATAGAAGCCGACGCAACAGGTTTTCAGTTAGAAGAAGACTCTCTTCAACTTGAAGGACTTGAAGGAGAACCAACATCTTTACAGCCAAAAGTTGATGACTCTGCAATTGGTGAAATAAAAAAAGCTCTTACAGGTTTAAATTTAAATAACTACTCATTTATACCTGTTCTAACCGAGCCATCTATTTATTATCATCTTTACGAAGGATCACGGTCTGCAAAGTCTCAAAAGTTAAAAGAAGCTATAATAAATGAAATACTTGAAACCAAAAATGTTTCTGTTGATAAAGATGGAATAGACTTTACCGAACTGTCGGATAAATCTCTTCTATCTGTTTTTATAGTTGGTGAAGTTGCATGCATTAACATGATTAATGCTGTTGCTCATCAAAACGGGAAGCGTTTTTACAAGATACCTACTGTAAAAAGTTCAGATATCTCATTGTCTTATTATGTAGCAAAGAAGAAGAAATTTTTTCCGGATGATCATTCATTAATAGTCTACATCGGAAAAGAGTATAGTAAATTAATTTTTTTGCATGGCAGAAAACTAAAACATATAGGGACCACACTTGATATAGGTACATCAAATCTTCATACTTACGATGTTTACTTCTCCAAAATTTTGCTTGAAATGGAGAACGGCGGAATACCTTCACTAGATAATATCATTGTGTGTGGAGAAGATGATTCGGAAAATCTCATACTTTCTTTTTATGGAACATTTCCCGAAGCAAATGTTAGTCGTTTGGAATTTGATGATCTTGAATTATCGGATATTGATGAAGAGACAAGGGAGAATTTCTCTTCATTTAGTATTCCTATAGCAGTTGCAATCGATTATTATGATGAACAAAACCAGGTTCACCAGGGAATAAATCTTCTTCCGAAGTCTGTAAGAGAAGAACAAAAGTTTTTCCAATTTTCCTGGCATAGTTACGCAGTATTACCATTACTATTTCTTGTTGCCTTCTGGGTAACTCAAAAATCCTTAACAAATACGAATGAGATAAATAAACTCGACGATCAGATAAAAGAAAAAACAGCATTGATGAAACAAAACCAGCAGGTATTGGCTCAAATCGCCCAGCTTGAAGACAAGATAAGCGGGTTTGATCAAACTCAGGCCATTCTTGATTCAGCAACAGTTGGAACAGGAGTTTGGTACCAGGTTCTTCAAGACATCGCAAGCTTTACTAGTAAAAAGAAAAGCATTTGGTTGACAAAACTTACGCGGAGCGATCCTCAAACAGTACTTGCCGAAGGATATTCTTTATCGAGGTATGCTCTTACTGATTTTGCTTATTCAGTTGAATCGGCAACTTTGAACAGTATGTTTTATGAAGCATTGCGAGATAGAAGCGCATATAAGTTCAATTTAACTTTTAATATATCAACATATCCTAAAGACAAATGAACAAGAAATTAAGGAGTACACTTAGTCTGGTTGCTTTGTTGCTGCTTATCCTGATAATCGGCGGTATCTACATTTTTGTTATTCAAGGTGGCAAGATTTCCGACAGGGAAGAAAAGTTGAGTGAGCTCAATAAGAACTCTTATGATCCTGTTAAATTAGAAGCCAGATATGAAGAGGTAAAAAGACGTTCTGCAGTATTAGACTCAATTCTTTCGAGCAGAAAATTTAATATCCCTAAGGATCTTTCTTCCATTAAATTTTACAATTTTGTAAACAACATTGTTTCCGACTTTTCTGAGCATACCGAAGTTAATATAGAATTTCAGGGACAAACAGCCGATAGAGATTTCTTCTATTATCAGTATAAACTGACAGGAAGTGGGTTCTTTAACGAAGTGTATAAGCTCATTTATTCAATTGAGCAAAGTAAAGAACTAAAGAAAGTTACAACACTAAATATTGGTAATCTCATTAAAACAGATTCAGAAGGAATTCCTTTATTCCTGGTGAATTTTGATATGGAAGCACAAGTATATTTTTCATCAGACAGTCGTTTTTCACCCGAAGAATCAGTTGAAAATAATCTTAGTACTGGTCCGATTTATGATGCCTTCTATCCATTAATAAGGAATGAAATTGAGCCTAATGTAGATGATTTACTTGATGTTCAGGGTGCTAAATTATTAGCCCTGATTCCGGAAGGGGCATTTATCGCGGATACTCATGGAAGCACATACCTCGTTTGGGAAGGTGAGCAAGTCTACTTGGGATATTTAACAAAAATAGATTATGAAAATAATACGGTGAGCTTCATTTTGAATAAAGGTGGTATTATTGAACGGGTTAATCTTCAACTGGAACGTGCACAATAAAAATTTAATAGAGAGAGTATTATTATGAAAACAATTGCGACATACTTCTTCCTTTCCCTTTTTCTCTTTCTGGAAGTATTTGCTCAGCAAAATTACTGGGAACGAAGATTTAAAGATTACACTAATCCTGATGAACTGGTAACGATGTCGGAGTCTCTTCCGTTTGACCAGGCAATACAATTGATAAGTAAGGTAAGCGAAAGTACCACTGGCAAAAGAGTGGTTAGCGCTGTTCAGAGAACCGATCCCATCGGGGTTGAAATTGTGAATATGCCTTATGATAAAGCTTTAACTGTGATAGTTCAGTACGCAAATCTTATGTATGAGGAAAAGGAAGATCTTATAGTAATCAAAAGTAAAACAGAAGAACAGAAACACTCTGCCGACACTTATGCTTCTGTAAATTCAAGAGAAGTAAAAATATCTGCTGTATTTTTTGAAATGGACGTTGAAAAATCCAAAAAGGTAGGTTTTGACTGGAAGTTCTTGTTATCCGGCAAGAGCAGTGATATAGCAGGATTTTTACGGACAGAATCTCAGTCAGCGACGGATAATAGCGGTTCAAGTGGTGATAATAGTGGTGGCAGCGGTTCACAAACTAGTTTACAACCGGATTTTAATGTTGGAGTTAGTTCGGATTTCACTTTAGGCAATTTCTTTGGCCAGGCTACAGCGGTATTTAAATTATTTGAGGATGAAGGAATTGGTGAAATTATAGCAAGTCCAAGCATTATAGTAAGAGATAAAAATAAAGGTAATATTCAGGTAGGTTCTGATTTTTCAGTAAGGACGAGAGACTTTGCCGGGAACACAGTAGAAAAATTCTTTCCGACGGGCACCATTATAGATGTTACACCATACATTTATAATGAAGAGGGTATCAACTATATTCTTTTAAATATAACGGTTGAAAGAAGCTCATTTTCACAAAATGAAACTACCACGCAGATTAATAAAACTAATGCATCTACACAAGTAATGATGCTCGATGGTGAAGAAACCATACTCGGTGGTTTGTTTGTAAATGAAGAAACGACAACTAGAAACGGAATTCCCTTCCTTAAAGATTTACCCTGGTGGGTACTCGGCATCAGGTATTTAACGGGAAGTGATGAAAAAGTTGTTAGAAAAAAAGAACTTGTCATTTTACTTAAAGCCGAATTAGTTCCTACACTGAAAGAAAGATTTGCTCATCCAGACACAAAAAATTTAATTCAATCTCAGATAAACAGAGATCAAAAAAGAATCCAGTATTATCAGTTACATGAAACACCCGTTAAAGATGGCATGAATTAAAAAAATGGAATCAATTCTAATAGTTGATGATGATGTTAACCTTTGTACTGTTCTTTCCGAAGAACTTGCCGAGGTTGGGTACGAGACCTACTTTTTAACAGATGGTATAGAGGTGCTTGATTATTTAAGAAGTCATCAAGTAGACCTGATATTACTTGATCTTAAAATGCCGGTGAAAGATGGGTATGATGTTCTTACTGAACTTATTGAGTCACATATTGATGTGAGAATTATAGTTCTTACTGCTTATGCAGATGTACAGAGCGCGATCGACTCAGCTAAATTAGGTGCAAGTGATTTTATTAGCAAACCTTACGATTTTGATGAACTGTTGATTACTATTCGTAAAGTCGTTCAGCGAGAAGTATAGTGTATGAAAATAAGCTTAAGAATAATTCTGATAAACTTTATTGTCGTTGTGATGATAATGGGTGGTTCTGCCATCGCTTTTTATTCTATCATGTACGAAACACTCTCCTCCCAAAAATCGCAGAGCTTAATAAACTCTGCGAATAATTACATTTATGCATACAGATCAAAACAACTTGAAGCAGAAGATGAATTTTTAAGTTTAACGACTAATAATTCAAACAATCTCTTACGCTACAGAGAATTAAGAACACATGTTCTTGATTTTGTTTTGAAAGCCGACTTAAAAAATCCTGAGTGGATAACCAAAGGCTCATCTACATCGGCAATTAATCTTCCTGCAAAGCCGTTTAACCTGGATAAATTTTTTGATTATAATCCCTATGCGATTTTGTCTGAAATCCGGGACTCGCTGAATGGAGTCTATTATTTTGGATTTAGTCTTGATGAAAAGATGCTGAATGAGTTTTCAGAAAAAATCAATTCAGATATTGCTGTAATATGGAATGGCACGTTAACGGACGTTTCAAATTCAACTGCAAATCAGAAGTATATTTATACTCTTACACAGGCTGCGAACGACTTGGGGAACAAAGGTAATTTTGAAGTTTACTCTCAGGGAGCAAACTCGGAAGACATTATTGCAACTCTGTATAAACCCGCTAAGGAAATTTCGCACAATAGTGGGATCTCATTTTTGATATTTACACAGCTTGGCGAAGCAGCTGAACTTAGATCTACCTTGAAAGATGTTTTTGTGATTATGGGGATTACAGGTACGGTTCTATCCTTGATCCTCACATTTTTGTTTACAGGTAAATTGAGAAAACAAATAACGGATCTTAGTGATGCAACCGAAAAAACAAAAGCAGGAGATTTTAAAAATAAGATAAAAGTAAGAAGTAAAGATGAAATAGGAAAGCTTGGTCAAGCGTTTAATCTTATGCTTGATGAACTAGCAAAAAATCAAAAGGCAAAAAACGAGTATTCGGAATTCATTACGCTGTTAAATCAGAACCCGACACTTAATGAAGTATCTGATGCTGCACTTAATAAAATTATGACAACATGTGGATTCGTTATCGGGGCCCTGTATTTAGTTGAAGAAAGCAGGATGAAATTATTAAGCGCCTATGGACGGCCCGAAAGCAAAAATGTTAATATAGAAGAATTCGGATTTTTTGAACAATTAATAAAAGATAAGGAAATTCTTGAGATTACAGCAAAAGAGGAACTTCCTGTAGTTTCTGCTGGAATGACGAATTTCAGGCTGAAATATTTGTTGTTGGTGCCGGTAGTTTACAACAACAAACTGATCTCTATTCTTGAATTAGGTTCAGTTAATGAGCCTACCGAGGAGGCGAAAGAATATTTACAGAAAATAAAAGACCAGTTAGCAATTGGAATAACTAATGCAAATGCATTAGTGCAACTCGAAAACTTCATTGGTGAATTGAAAAAGCTTAATGAAGAATATCAGAAACAAAACGAAAAAATTAAAAAACAAAACGACACACTGGTTAAACTTCATAATGATTTGAAAGAACAAGCCGACGAACTTGAAATACAAAAAGAGAAGGCAGAAGAATCTACAAAGCTTAAATCTCAATTTCTTGCAAGTATGTCTCATGAACTCCGAACACCAATGAATTCGATTCTGGGCCTTACTGAATTAATACTTGAAAAAGCAGACATGTCTCCTAAAAATCATGAAAGACTGGAAGTTGTTCTTAATAGCGGCAGAAGACTGATGACCTTAATAAATGATATTCTGGATCTTTCAAAGATTGAAGCCGGTAAAATGGAAATAAGAGTAGAGGATGTTTTACTTGAAGAAATGATTGGTGAAATCTCAAGTTCAATAACTCCGCTGGTAATGAATAAAGGAATAGACTTTAAAATAGAGCGCAACACGAACACAAGGGTTGTTATTAAAACCGACAGGGGTAGAGTCGTTCAGGTTCTGATTAATTTACTCGGGAATGCTGTTAAGTTTACGGATAAAGGAAGTGTTAAATTAAGTGTTTCAGTTCAGGATAGTGAAAGACTGGTCTTTGATGTTGAAGATACAGGTATAGGTGTTTCCGAGGCAGACCAGAAAGTGATATTCGAGGAATTCCGGCAAGCTGATGGATCTTCATCAAGAAGATACGGTGGAACGGGACTCGGATTATCAATCTGTAAAAAAATATCTGATTTATTAGGCGGTAATCTGACATTGAAGAGTGAGCTTGGTAAAGGCTCTGTATTCACATTTAATATTCCACTCAATTTTGTTTCTGAAGAAGAAAGGGACACCAACGAAAATGTAAACGTTCAGAAACTTATCAATAACATAAAGAATCCTATTCTTGTTATAGATGATGATAAGGAAATACGCTATACTATAGGTCAGTATCTTACTTCCAAAGGTTATGAAGTAATCTTTGCTGAAGATGGTGAAAAGGGTGTAAAAATGGCAATTGATAAACAACCATTTGCCATCACCTTGGATTTAATGATGCCAGATAAAGATGGCTGGAGTGTTCTTAAAGAATTAAAAGAAAATGAAGCCACAAAAGATATTCCGGTTATACTCATTTCTATAAACGGAGATAAACAAGTCGGTTACGGATTGGGTGCATTTGAATTTTTTGTTAAACCGATATCATCCGATAAATTATTATCTGCCTTTTCCAGACTGGAACATCTTGCAAACAAAAGAATCAAGAAAATAGTTATCGTTGATGACGATGAATTTGAGTTCGAAAAATTTAAGGATGAATTTGAAGACGAGAAGATCTCAATCGAATATATTAAGGACAGTGAGTATGCCTTTAATAAAATAGCCGAAGTACAACCTGACCTGATCATTCTTGATCTTATGATGCCTAAAGTCGATGGTATCACATTATCGTACAAATTAAAATCAGATATTAAAACAAAGCATATACCCATATTTATAAGTACGGCTAAAGATCTTTCGGAGGAAGAAAGAAAGTCACTTAATAATATAGTTGAAGAAATAGCTGTTAAATCTAAAGGACATCCGCTTGACGTGTTAAAGGTTGTGAGAGATAGAATAAGACAACATGAAGTGAGTCCGTCACCAGATAAGGTTTTTAAATCGAATGAAGATAGTAGTATATCCGGGAAAGAAGAAGATTCAAACTCACAGGAAGATGTTTTGGGTACTGTTTTAATTGTTGATGACGATCCGGCTACGCTTTTTACTATAGATGAAATGGTTCAGGGATGTAACTGTAATACAATCCTAGCGAAGAACGGTGCAGAATGTCTTGAGACTCTTAATAGCAATATTCCCGACCTGATACTTTTAGATATTATGATGCCTGTGATGGATGGCTTTCAGACAATTAATAAAATCAGGACTAATGCAAGGCTGAGAGATATTCCTGTGTTTGCAGTAACCGCAAGAGCAATGGCAGATGATAAAGAAATAATACTTAAACATGGTTTTAACGATTATATTCCCAAGCCGGTCAATTCATCCATCATAACGACCAAAATAAAAGAGTTGTTTGCAAAAATCAGGGTTTAAATGAAAAGAATTTTAGTAATAGATGACTTACCCGAAAATGTTTTTATGCTTCAGGACAGACTAGAGCACGAGGGTTATGAGGTATTAACAGCATATGACGGTAAAAGCGGAATTCAAAAGGCACAAACAGAACTTCCGGATTTAATTCTTCTTGATATTATGATGCCCGATATTAACGGTATAGAAGTTTGTAAAACACTTGTTAAAGATAAAAACACATCGGATATTCCAATTATATTAGTTACTGCAAAAACCGGTGCAGAGGATACGAAGGAGGGATTGGATGCCGGAGCTTTCGATTACATAAAAAAACCTTTTAATAAGATCGAACTTCTTGCCCGTGTTAAATCTGCATTAAAGGTTTCAGATGCAAGCAAACTTTTACTGGAAGCGGGTAAAAGAAGCACGTTTCTTGCTACAGTAGTAACGGCCAATCATAAAATCAAACAACCTCTTACACTTCTTACCTTATCATCAGCTGCGATAAAAAGAGAATTGAATAAAGATGAGATATCCAAAGAGGCATTGCTTAACAGGATTAAATATATTGATATTGCTGTAAAAGATATAACAAATGTACTAGAACAGCTCAACGCTATTAAAGATCCGGTGCTTTCCGATTATACAAAGAATATTAAAATGATAAAAGTAGAGGAAGAAGAGGGCAGTTAAATAAGTTTCTGAATGGTTGAGAGCATAGTCTCAAATTCGTAAGGTTTTTCAACAACACCGCTTATTTTCAGTTTTTCCAGATCATAATTTTCATTTCCTTTCATCGTTCCCGAAGATAATATGACCGGCATTTCAAAATTCAATTTCCTTATTTCTTCGATAGTTTTTAATCCATCCATACCGGGCATGTTATAATCAATGATAGCGAGGTCAACTTTTATTTCTTCTGTTAACACTTTAAGTGCTTCAATTCCCGAAGGCACGTTAATAACATTATAATTATTTGATTCCAGCAATTCGGCAAGCAAGTCGCTTAACATTTCTTCATCATCCGCCAGTAGAATAATTTTATCATTTGTTTTTTGTTCCCGTTCTTCCTGTTTCTTTTTCTTTAATGGTTCATAGGCAGGGATATAAACTTCAAACCGGGTTCCAACATTTACAGTACTTGTTACATCGATCATGCCGCCATGAGCCTTTATTATTCCATAGGTTACATATAAGCCCAATCCGGAACCGGTATCTTTTGATTTTGTTGAAAAGTACGGATCAAAAATTCTCTGCAGATCATCTTCTTTAATACCTGAGCCAGTATCCTGAACGGAAAAACAAACGTAGTTTCCTTCTTTCAACAAGGGATAGTTGATGAGATTTTTATTATCGATTGAAATATTTTTAGCTGTGAGTTCAATTGTGCCGTTACCGTTGGTTGCCTCCTTTGCATTAACACAAAGATTCAGCAATACCTGGTATACTTCTGTGCCGTTTCCCAAAATATCATGAAGATTTTCATCAACAGTTTTTTCAAATATTATTGTTCGCGGAAAAGTCTGGGTTATAACTTTAGATATTTCATTTACAAGCAAATTGGGTTTTATCAACTCTTTACGCTTTGGTGTGGGCTTGCCGAACGAAAGCAATCCTTTTGTAAGATCACGAGCACGAATAGAGCAGTTTTCTATATTATCAATTAATCTTTCCGTGTCTTCTGTTTGTGCAACTCGTTTTCTTAAAAGATTTAAACTGCCGAAAATACTTGAGAGAAGATTACTAAAGTCGTGTGCCATTCCGCTCGAAAGTTTACCGATTGTTTCAAGTTTCTGAGCTTGTAGTAAGCGATTCTCAAGAGTTGCATTTAATTCTCTTGTTTTCAAACTACTGATCGCAAAAGATAAAAGCGGTGAGATCTGCTCAACAATATTTTTTTCGAATGGAGTATAGATACTGTTTTTTCTTCCAACAATGATTGTTGCGAGAAGACGATCTTCAAAAAAACACGGGGCAATAATTAAAGATTTGCAATTAAGGATCTCTGTAAGGTTGAACCCGATATTTTTTTGCTGATTAAGAGCCAGTAAAGATTTTTTATTCAGTCGCAGCCATTTGTTTATAAAAGAAAAGTCTGACCGAATGGCTTTTTCAGAACCTGTTTTATCCGCGATTAACGAACCGGGGTCGTGAAATTGAAAATCATATTTGTTGCCTTCTTCTTTATAAACTATCAATCCAAAATCACTGCTGCTTAATTCGGAAGCTTTTGAAAGAATTTGCTGCGAAATTACGTCCAAAGAATTTTCTTTTACTAAAAGCACAAATAAATTTTCAAGTTCTTCCAAAAATGAGATATTTCTGTTTACCTGTTCGCTTAAATTATGGACACCATTTCCATTATGTTTTATCGGAGTTAACTCTATGTAATACCCCTGTGGTTTATTCTTTTTCTTTTTCGAAAATATAGGTGTTATAATTACATTTTGGCTGGAATCGTTTAAAGTGTGAATAATCGGTTTTTCCGATTTTATTTCCACGGGTATTAATGAATCTGGTAAAGAGAACAAATTTGATATGCTGTTGCCTTTTATTCTACCCGCACCCAGATCATTTTTAAAGCTTTGATTATACCAGACAATTTTCTGTTCCGGGTTTGCAATTGCAACTGATGAGTTTTGAATTGCTAATAGTTCCTCAGCTTTAAAAGCCGAGAGGATATTATCAGGCATTTAATATTTTACGGGTTTTAATTCGTACTTTTTAATCTTTGTGTAAAGAGTTTTAGGACTAATGCCAAGCTGAGTTGCAGTTCGTGTCCTATCCCAATGGTTTCTGTTCAATATTTTCTGGATATGCCACTTCTCCAGGTCCTCCATGCTAAGAATTTCCTCAACATCTTCTGAAATGGGTGCTGATTGAGTATAAATACCCTTTTGGTATGTATGTGGAAGATTTAGATCATCAGGCATTATATATTCGCCATCTGCAAATATAATTGCGCGCTCAATAATATGTTCAAGTTCACGAATATTTCCAGTAAAGGAATAACTGGTAAGAACTTCTTCTGCTTCAGAAGATAATTTTTTTGGTGATCTTATAGGGGATTTTTCTTTAAGGAAATGAGTTGCGAGAAGAAGAACATCATCTTTTCTTTCCCTTAACGGTGGAATGGTCAGTGTAATTACATTCAGCCTGAAAAGCAGATCTTTTCTAAATCCTTTTTTATCTGATTCTTCCAGTAGATTTTTATTTGTTGCACCAATTACTCTAACGTTTGATGTTAAATTTGTTATACCACCAATTCTTCTATATTCTCCATTTTCAAGAAAGCGCAATAACTTCGGTTGAAGAGCGAGACTTAATTCACCAATTTCATCTAAGAACAAAGTTCCGCCGTGAGCAATTTCTACCAATCCCTGCTTGGTATTTTTTGCATCAGTGAATGCACCTTTTTCGTGACCGAAAAGTTCACTTTCAATTAATTGATCAGGTAATGATGCACAGTTTATAACAACAAATGGTTTTTCGTTTCGCGCAGAATGTTTGTGAATATATTCGGCAAGTAATTCCTTACCGGTTCCGGTTTCGCCTTCTATTAAAATATTTGAATCGGACATTGCTGCTTTATTAGATAGACTTAAAACACGCTTAAGTTGCGGGCTGTCGCCAACAATTGTATCTGAACTTTTTTTGTGGATCTCTTTTGTAAGCAGTTCTGTTTTTACGAGAAGTTCTTTGTGTTCTAATGCGCGGTTTAGTGTAATTAGTAGTTCTTCAAATTCATAAGGCTTTGTTATAAAATCGTAAGCACCGGCTTTAATACATTCTATGGCTTTTCTCATTTCACCCTGGGCAGATAAAATAATAACCTGGATAGTAGCATTATAATCTGAAACAAACTTAAGAACTTCTTCGCCCTGAACTTCCTTCATATTTAAGTCTAATAAAAGGGCATCGTAAGTGTTTTTCTTTAGCGCATCAATCGCAAATTTTCCATCGTAAACAGTGTCTACTGAAAAATCCTCCTCAAGGAGTTGTTCTTTAAGAAGGTAACAGAGTGTTTCATCATCATCACAAATTAGAATTTTTGCATTTTTATTATTGCCGGCCATAGTATTGATTCCTTAGAATGCTTAAATTTGTTTTAATTTAGCAATATTGATATATTTAACGTTCTATTTTTTCAGGGCGCGTAGCTCAGGGGTAGAGCATCTGCCTTTTAAGCAGAGGGTCGGTGGTTCGAGCCCACCCGCGCTCACTAGAAAAACAAATATAAGTAATTTTTACCGCTTTTCCGAGCGGTTTTTTTATGTTTTTTTTAAGTTAAAAAGCTTAATTCTCTATAGATAAATAATACTATTTTACTGTAAAAACGGCAAATTAAGAGATTCAGTTAAACTAACTTTATAAATAACTGAGTTTTGTAGATTTTGGTTAACACATATTTTTATTGTAAAAATATTTTTAAGGTATTTTAAATTATATTGGGTAATTCTCTGTGGGTGATATAGTTTTTTGGACAATATTGCGGATTGCATTTGTAATTCCTGCGTTATGGATATTAAAATCACATATTGATGAAGAATTATGGTGGTTAATTGCTATTGCCGCAGTTTATATGATAATAATTCATCCTGCTATCATTGCCAAAAGAAAGTTCGAATCAAAAACAAAAAGTATAGCCGATTCTATAATATGTTCAAGCTGTAAACATTTTGATGAATCTGCATTTCTATGTATGAAACACGATAAACATCCTACCGAAGATTTTATTCCCTGTGAAGGATTACATTGGGAGCCAAAATGAAAGATGTAAAATTACTTGAAATTTATAAACCAATTTTCGGAATGATCCATTTGGAGGCTTTACCCGGCACTCCGGATTACAGTGGTGATGTAAAAAGCATAATTAGTAAAGCGAAAAAAGAAGCGGAGATTTATAAAGAATCCGGAATTGATGCGGTTATTATCGAGAATATGCATGATGTGCCTTATTTAAAAAGGAAAGTAGGTCCTGAGATTATATCTTTGATGAGCATAATCGGTTACGAAATTAAAAATTCATTTTCATTTCCTTGCGGGATTCAGATTTTAGCCGGGGCAAATGAAGCAGCAATTTCAGCCGCACATTCTGCTGAATTGGACTTTATAAGAGCCGAAGGATTTGTTTATGCTCACGTTGCTGATGAAGGAATACTAGAATCGGATGCGGGTGAGTTGCTTCGTTACAGGAAAATGATAGGTGCAGAAAATGTTCTCATTTTTACAGATATTAAAAAGAAGCACAGCTCACACAGCATTACATCAGATGTAGATATTGTTGAAACTGCCCATACCGCTGAATTTTTTAAAAGTGATGGGGTTGTGATTACTGGTATATCAACAGGAGAAGAAACCGATGCTGATGATGTAAAGAAAGTGAAGGATAAAGTGAATATCCCGGTTTTAATCGGTTCGGGTTTAACGGTTAAAAATATAGAAAACTATTTTTCTTTTGCAGATGGATTTATTATCGGTTCACACTTTAAAAAAGACGGATACTGGAAAAATGAAATTGATGTAAGAAGAATTCAGAAGTTTATGAACAAAGTAACCGAATTAAAGAAATAGTTTTTGTTCTACTCAGCCGATAACCTTAGCAATTCCACAATCATAGTTAAAGCTTTTTTCATATCTTCAATATAAATATGTTCATCGAGTGAATGTTCCATCCTTGCACCAATTCCAACAACAGACATTTCAATTCCGTGGTTATTGTAAATTGAAGCATCTGTAAAACCGGTTATAAAAGTTGTTGTTGCTTCAATGCCGGCTTCCCTTAGTGCTTTCTTGGATATTTCAACAACCGGACTGTTTTCTGAAATTGAAACTGCTTTACACATATTTTCAATTTTTATTTCGGTCGTAGCTCCGTAAGCTTCAACCTCCTTCGAAATTATCATTTTCATTTCATCAGCAAGTTTTTCCGCTTTCGAATGATCGAGACTTCTGCACTCTGCTAAAAACGTTACCAACTCGGGAACACCGTTTCTTACCACACCGCCCTTAATTATTCCAATGTTTGCTGTTGTTTCATGATCTAATCTTCCAAGCTTAAGTTTACTTATTGCATTCGAAGCTGCCTGGATTGCATTTATTCCTTTCTCGGGCTCCATACCTGCATGTGCCGCCTTTCCTTTTACGGTTACATCTAAAATGAAGTACGAAGGTCCGCCGATGACGATTGTATCAAGTGTATCATTATCAAGTAGAAATCCTTTTTTTGCTGTAAGCTTGCTGTAATCTAAATTTTTAACCCCAAGCAATCCCACTTCTTCCTGTCTGCTGATCGCAACCTCAACTGGAGGTCTTACCTCTGCAATGCGCAGAGCTTCAAGCATTTCAGCAATTCCTGCTTTATCATCAGCACCTAAAATAGTATCTCCTTTCGACCGGATTACTCCGGTATCTATGATCGGTTCTATTCCAACTCCCGGTTTTACAGTATCCGCATGACACGACAATAAAATTGACTCTTTATTTTCACAATCCTTTGCAGGCAGCTTAGCAATCAGGTTTCCGTATGAGTCTTTTTCTGCAGCAGCACCTATTTTCTTAAACTCCTTTAAAAGGTAATCTATCATCTTTCCTTCATTACCGGATTCACTGTCAATCCTGACCATTTCCATAAACTGCTCTATCATTCTTTCAGGCATAAGCTTCTCTTCCTGTTATTTTTATTTCTAAAATAAACAATTTTGTAATTAATACGATGTGAACTTTATAATATAAAAACACCTTTCTCTTCGGCATTAAAATTGGGATATTTGAAAATGAAATTAATTTTTTATAGCAAGGAGAAACGATGAAAAATCACGCACTTATAATAGTTTTTCTTCTCGTATTGGTTTCAAGGTCGTGCAACGTAAATGATCTGGTTAGTGAAGTGGCGAACGGGAAGATTACAGCTAAAGAAAAATTGGGTGAGGTTATAAAAAAAGCAAAGTCGGATTTTGCGGGCGATTCAAGGCTCGCTGTAATTTACGGCAGAAATGTGAGTACATCGGGAGAGATCGATTTGCTGGGGGATGATCTTACAAGTAATTTTTATTATATGGTACAATCGGACTCAGTAGCAGCAGTGAATCCCAGTGAAGCAAATCAATTTTATATTCCTGTTTACAAATCTGATCCGATACGTTCTCCGCTGAATATAAACGATATTCTTTCTCTTATAAAAAATCAGAACGCAAAGGATATAATTGGCGGTGCTTTCGGAATTATCGGAACTGTTGGAATTTCGACCAGCGCAAGCTATAGCGACAGCCCGGCTGCTTTAAATAATGTGCTGGAAACTAATGAAGTTAAAAGCTTCAGAGCTTCAAATGTAGCTTCACAGATCGATATGTATTTATTCCCAAGTAAATCTGTTAATGATAATTTGGGAACAGCAAACTCTGCCGATTGGATTGTTAATTTTTATTCATCAAGCAGTTCGCTTGTCTATTGGGTGAAGTCTGGGAGTGAACCAATCAAATTATCGGATTAATGGAGACATAATTAATTTGTATTTGATCCGGTCATTAAATTAAATCAGTATTATTAACTTATAAGAATGATTTCCCGAATTAGTTAATCTGCTAATTTATTATCTCTATACTTCTCTTTTCCGGCAGCTTTATTGTGTAAGCATCCTTATGGGGATTACTCAAATAATTGTCTCTTAGCCAGGGATTGTAAAGCTTCAGTATTTTATAATTAAGACCAAATGAAGCTGCATAATCGGCAAAATTTCGAACTGAGCTATCAAGAACAACGTTATAAGTTTTTAGAGGCTGATAAAGTTCATCGTCTTGGATATCGAATCCATACGCCTCCTTGTTTTGCATTATGTATTTAAGTGAAATAATGCGAGCCAGGTACCGTTCTGTTTCAGGACCGAGAACAAGGTTATAATAATTTTTTGCTTTTTGTTTTGTGATTTGCTCGTCAATCCCGTTTGTACCAAAATTATAGGAGGCAGCTGCCATTGTCCAAGTTCCGTAAAGCAGATGTGAATCATTGAGATAATCACACGCAGCCTGTGTGGATTTTTCGACATTATATCTTTCATCGATTAAAGAATTTATTTCTAACTTATATTTTTTGCCGGCATCCTTTGTAATCTGCCAGAAACCAACAGCACCTGCGGGAGAAATAACATTTTCAAGATTACTTTCCGCAACGCATAAATATTTAAAGTCATCAGGTACGTTATTCTTTTTTAATATTGGCTCGATTACGGGAAACCACCTATTTGCCCGCTTGATTGCAAGAATTGTTGCGGAGTGGAAATAGGTATTTACAATAAACTCACGTTCCATTCTTTCATATACCTCAAAGTTCTCAAGCGGAACCCTTTCTCCGGCGAAATCCATTGCTTCAGGTAAGTGTGGGGTAATAATTTTGTATCCCTGCGGGTATTGATCGTCATCCGCATTTTTGTTCTCAATTATATCACTACCGGAAATTGAAATTACAACGATGGTTAAAACAACACCGGATAAAAAGTATAACAATTTAAAATTTGTAATATTCACTTTGTCATCCCTCGGTTTAATATTTTGTAATAGTTCTTTTTTAAGAGGTAATTAGATAAGAAATAATATACAAAATTAAAATCCAATAGATAATTTACAAGAATAATTAAAAGGCTATTAGTATTTTTAAATTGAAAAATAGATGATTATTAATAGCATAAATGAAAATTCAGTCGAATAAACAATACAACCCGCAAATGCATTCCGCAGAGCACATTCTTAACCAAACAATGGTGAGAATGTTCGATTGTGGAAGATCGTTCAGCAATCACATAGAAAAGAAAAAATCCAAATGCGATTATCATTTCAACAGGAATCTTACCGAAGCAGAGATTTTGGAATTGAATCAAAGAGTGAACGATACCATTAAAAGAAATTTAGCGGTTGTCGAAGAATTTATTACAAGGGATGAGGCAAATGAAAAGTTTAACCTGGAAAGATTGCCGGATAGTGCCGGTGAAACGATACGAATTATAAAAATTGGGGATTACGATTCCTGTCCCTGCAGCGGATTACATGTTTCCAATACAGAGGAAATCGGTAGTTTTAAAATCATTTCTACCGATTTTAATAATGGAGTTCTCAGAATTAGATTTAAATTACAGAACACCGAATAAATTAATTTTTAAAGCTTCAAAATGAAAAAGTATTATTTATGGCTTTTGGTTCTTATCTCATTTATTGTAATGAATAGCTGCACCTCAAACAGCAACAATTCCTTGACGGTAAATTCTCCCGATAAAAAGATAAATGTAAAATTCTTTCTAAGCAGAGAAAATCAAGCGGGATATAAAATAGTTTTTAACGATAAAACCGTTATCGATTCTTCTTTATTCAGTTTTGATTTTAAGGATCAAAATACTTTTGGTTCTAATTTAAAAATTGTTAATTCTACAACTTCTTCATTCGATGAAACTTGGAAAACTGTTTGGGGAGAGCAAAAATATGTCAGGGATAACTATAACGAACTAAAAATTGAAGTTAAAGAAAAAAGCGATTTGCAAAGGCGTTGCTTTATCGTATTCAGGGTTTTTAACGATGGTGTTGGTTTCAGGTTTGAATTTCCCGAACAGGACAATTTAAAAGATGTAACAATTCTTGATGAGAATACGCAATTCAGGTTAACCGGAAATCATACCTGCTGGTGGGAACCGGGCGATTGGGATATTTACGAACATCTTTACAACACAACAAGATTTTCAGAGATCGATGCTCTTTCAAAACGCAATCATCCTGATCTCGCACAAACCTACATTCCTGACAACGCAGTAAATACCCCAGTTACAATGAAAACCGATGATGGAATTTACCTAAGCATTCTCGAAGCGAATCTCACAAACTATTCCGGTATGACATTGAAAGTAGATAAGAAAGATCTGCTTTTCCAAAGTGAGCTTGTAGGAAACGATTGGGGAATAAAAGTAAAAACCAAATCTCCATTTGTAACTCCCTGGAGATTAATTTTAATGGCTGATAAAGCCGGTGATCTCATCAGTTCACGAACAATATTGAATCTTAATGAACCGAATAAATTAAAAGATGTATCGTGGATAAAACCAACAAAGTACATGGGAATCTGGTGGGAAATGCATCTTGGCAAAAGCACCTGGAATATGAAAAGCGGAAGGCACGGCGCCACAACAGAAAATGCTAAACGCTACATCGACTTTGCATCGGAAAACGGTATCGGGGCTTTGCTTGTTGAAGGATGGAACACAGGCTGGGAACACTGGATAGGTTTCGAGGACAGGGAAGGTGTTTTCGATTTTGTTACTCCTTATCCCGATTATGATCTTAAAGAAGTTGTTCGTTATGCAAAGGAAAAAGGTGTTGCTATTATTATACACAATGAAACTTCTGCGGCTGTTCGAACTTATGAAAAGCAAATGGACACGGCTTTTGCTCTTTATAAAAGTCTGGGAATTCACGCAATCAAAACCGGTTATGTTGGAAAGATAATTCCGAAAGGAGAATATCATCACGGGCAGTGGATGGTAAATCATTACCGAAAAGTAATGGAGACAGCAGCCAAGTATCATTTAATGGTTGATGTACATGAGCCGATAAAGCCGACCGGCTTAAGAAGAACTTATCCAAACCTGATGAGTGAGGAAGGATTACGCGGGCAGGAATGGAATGCCTGGTCGTCCGACGGCGGGAATCCCCCGGAACATTTAACAATTATTCCTTTTACAAGAATGCTTGATGGACCGATAGATTACACACCGGGAATTTTTAATATCAAGTTTAATAAGTACAAAAAGAATAACCAGGTAAATACGACTTTAGCACAACAGCTTGCGTTGTATGTTATTATTTATAGTCCGCTTCAAATGGTTGCAGATCTTCCAGAAAATTATGAAGGGAATCCCGCATTTCAGCTTATCAAAGATGTCGGCGTCGATTGGGATACCTCTATAGTTATTAATGGTGAGATTGGTGATTTCATAACTATTGCAAGAAAAGAAAGAAACACGGATAAATGGTTTCTCGGCAGCATCACCGATGAAAATGCAAGAACACTTGAAGTATCGTTAAACTTTTTAGATGCAGATAAAAAATATGATGCGATAATTTATTCCGATACTGAAGATGCAGACTGGGATAAAAATCCAACGGCTTATAAAATAGAAAAGAAAACAGTTACAAGCGCAGATAGCTTAGCACTTAAGCTTGTCCCCGGTGGAGGAACGGCGATTAGTTTTGTGCCGGTAAAGGAATAATGAGCCCACCCAAACCCTCCCAAAGGGAAGACCTAGTGAAATCATTTTATTTGAGCAGCACTAATTTCTTTGTTGAAGTAAAGCCGTTACTCGTTTGTAATCTGTAGAAATAAATCCCACTTGGCAATTTACTTGCATCGAATTCAACTTCATAACTTCCTGTAGGTTTA
Organism: bacterium BMS3Abin03; assembly: GCA_022340715.1. Lineage (GTDB taxonomy): Bacteria > Bacteroidota > Ignavibacteria > Ignavibacteriales > Ignavibacteriaceae > BMS3ABIN03. Next base: position 24,870 of record JAJDNK010000041.1, read on the forward strand.
TAGTCATCAACAAGCGTTGCAACTTCATTTCCTAAAACATCATTTACTTTTAACCTCACCCGTACATCCCTCTCCTTACTAAGGAGAGGGAAAGAGGGAAAGGTTGGAATTGTATATCTTATTTTTGTTATAGGATTAAACGGATTCGGATAATTCTGATATAACTTAAAATTTTCAACAACATTCGGTTCATTTTCTTTAACGGGAGTTAAATTTAAATCGATGATCGAAGACCAAACCTGGTAAATGCCGGTGTAATCTGCCATCCAGAATGCGTGGAGTTTATTTCCAATCGGAAGCAATGAAATATGATCTCCCTGGTAATTTGAAGAGCCGCCCGCAATTGCTTTTGGTTTAAATCTCGTACCGGAGATTTCGAATTCATTCCAGCTATCTCCACCGTCGGTCGATCTTGCAAGAAAAACATCTGCAGAATCTGAAGTTGTATTCCTGTCATCATAAAACAAAACATTTAAACCACCTTTATCATCGATTGCTAGAAAGGGAAAGTATTGAATCTTGCCGTTATTAAGTTGATCCTGATTTACTCTTATACCTTCAGACCACGAATTTCCATCATTTGTCGAACGGTGCAGAATGATATCAGGATCACTGCCTGCGGGAGTTAAGTTTATTTCTGTTGTAACAATGTAAATCCAGCCGTTTCTTTCCCCGTCGCTGTTATCTACTTCGATCTGTGGCAAACCGTTTACACGAATATTTCCTTTTGAAGATAAGGTTCCGTTGATACCGTTCATATCAAAAATGTTTTGATTGTAATTCCACGTTGTTCCGCCATTTTTTGAAGAAGCAAAGCTTGCAAAATCTTCATGCACGGGAAAATCGGTTGTTACACCAGCCCAGGTGACATACACGCTTCCATTTCTATCTGTTGTAATGGAGCCGCCTGAGCATCGGTTTGGCGCCCCGTGATTTATTGTATCGGGACTGTTCCACGATACTCCGCTATCTGTTGAGTAAGATGTTTGAATGCCGTAAGGATATGCAAGTTCTACCCACACTGAATATAAATTTCCTTTATAATGACTACCCGGATTATTGTCTATTGTTAATGATCCTTTATCCTCAACCTGGTCAGAAAAAATTGTATAAGCGTCAGACCAGGTCTTTCCCGAATCATCCGAATAGTGAGAGTAAACACCGGGGAAAAGAGAACCAATATGTGTTAAGATTAATCTTCCGGTGCTTGTGATTGCTACACCTGGATCGCCACCGTGATTTAAATAATAAGAACCCGTACAGGTATCGTTGCCTGCCCATATTAATCCGCCATTTGTGGAAGTATAAATACCTTCGCTTTTAAAAAAATTATTTATGTTTATTGTAACAGCGCTGGCATAAATAAACGATGGATCAACCGGACTAAATGCAGCAATTGGTTCCGTTTGTGTAACAGTGCCGGGATATATCCTGATTTTTTCTACATTGAGAATTGTCTGGGCGAGAGATATAGATATAAAAAGAAAAATGAATAAAAAATTAAATATTACTTTCATCTAAGTCTAATTTTAGAACTTATAGCTGAGATTTAATCCTCCGTAAATATTCCTCGGTTCGCCTGTGTCATAATACCTGCCGTAAAAATCATTGATATTGATAAAACCGGCATACCTTTTATCAAAGATATTTCCTGCGCCAAGATAAAAAACTGTTCCGAAATATTCGTTACTAAAAGATAAGCCCGCCATCACGTTGCCGTAAAAGTAACCGGCACTTTGTTCCGAGTTGGCGTCGTTGACGTACATTTTTGAGATATAATCGCAATCCCATAAAAACAGTGCGGAAAAATCTTCAGACATTTCCAGTTCGTAATTCAAAATGAAATTAAGAATATGTTTTGGAACCGAAGGTTCGTAATTACCCGCGTAATCTTCTGTTGTAGTTCCTATGGGAGAAGAGATAATAGTAGTATAGCTGTCATATTTAAAATTTGTGTAAGTGTAATTGACTGTCATTTCAACATGTTCAAACGGTTCAGTTTTTATCCCTGTTTCCAGACCGACCCTTGTTGTTTTTGCTGCGTTTCTGAAAAAGGTTTTTTGATTAATTATGAATGGAATAATTTCATCAAAAACTTTATAGTAAAAGAATGTTAAATCAAAAAATATTTTTTCCATTATTTCTGAAGAACGATTGCGAATGCTGCCTTTAATCCCCAGTTCAAAGTTGTTGGATTTTTGCGGATCAATATCCGGATTCAAAGTGTATGAAGGATTTGATGATAAGCTGTTGTTTTCCAATTCGCTTAGAGCTGGGAAATCGTAGCTGAGCCCGTAAGAGGTGTACAAAGCTATGTCCGGGAAAAGCTTAAAGTTCAAACCTATCTTTGGAGTGAATCCATTGAAAACTCGTGAAGAATCTTTTGATCCATAAGGAATGTAAATATCACGTTGATAGGAACTTAGATCGTAACGTGATGAAACAAACAGATCCAGTTGTTTTTCAATGAGATTCAAATGATTAAGAAAATAAAATCCTATGTTGCTTACACCGTCATCGAATGAACGCTCTACAGATATACCGCGGTTACCGGCAATGTTTTCAAACTGGTTTACCGGACCGGACTGATAAGCGTAATCCATTCCACCAGTAATAATATTTTCCCTGTTAAAAATCTTACCCCTGTTGGCATACCTGATCAATGCGCCGAGTGAATACCGTGTGGATAAAGAATAGAATTCGTTATCTACTTTTGTTAATTCTTTTACACCAACGTAGCCGGTTATCTCTACTTCGTTTTCGTCGGGTGCACCGAAACCGGTTCGGTACTTAACAGCAACTCTTCCTTTTTTTGTAATACGTCTGAAGTCGAGTGATTCGGCAAGCTGGTTTGCCTGGAAAGGATCGGCATCGAATTCTTTCTTTGTTAATGAACCGGGCTGTCTTGAAAAACCATCCACGTAATTTCCTAGAATAGTTATGCTCGATCTTGTTCCGAGATATCCTTCGTAAATCGAATTCACAAGATGCTGATATTCTTCACTATGGCGTCGGTAGCCTTCAAGGTTGCGGTAATAGTAAGAAAGGAAGAAACGGTTGTAATTATTTTTTAATCCGACTTTAAATCCATTCTGATGGAACCCGAATTTACCAAATTGATTGCTTGAAGTTACATAGTCTTCGGGGAACAGGTAATCGGTTTTAAAATTTATAACACCGCCGGGCGCATTAGCATAAACAGAAGAAAGATTTCCTTTAACAACCTCTACCCCGCCGAGTGAAGTTAAATCGATTGCATCGAGAACGGTTTCCCCATCAGGTTCTGATTCAGGGATTCCATCCTGTAAAATGCGTACGCCCCTTATGCCCGTGTTTGAACGGGTTCCGAATCCCCTTATAGAAATTCTAAGATCCTGGTTGCCGTACCTGTTTTGCAAAAACATTCCCGGTACGTCAGCAAGAACATCCTTGGCGGAAACCTTCTTGCCGAATTTTAATTCCTTTTTCTCAACGCTAAAAACCGAGTAAGGAATATCTATTATTTTTTCTTTCGTTCTTGTTCCGACTACGGTAACTTCATCCATTCCATATTCGAGTGTATCGGTATCTTCATGCTTTTCTTCCTGTGCAAGAATACCATGTGATGATAATAGTAATAACGTAAGCAAAAGGGGTAAGAGTAATTTCAATTTAAAATCTCATGTTGAATTAAGGAGACATTGTAATATTTTACTTTTGAAAGGTTTTTAATGGCAAGGCTCATGAAAAATTTTCGCAAATTTCATTTAAAATTAACTTTTTATCTTTTTTGCTACAACAATGAGCAATCTCCAAGTTAGAACTAAAAACATTATTTTTAAACATTGTAATTGAAAAGCCTTTATTTAATACATTGTTGATGTAAAACAAGTAATGCGTTTCAAACAACTGATATCGTTGATAATGCTTATGCTGATTATTTCTCACGGTGTATTCCAGCTTTTTGTTTTTAAAATTTTCCAGGCAAAGTACAGGGGAGAGATACTTGAAATTATTGAAAATGGAGTATTCGAAAACGAGTTAATCCTTTTCACCTTCAGCAAAAATGATTTTGAAAAAGGAACTGCAAGAGTTCATTGGATTGAAGCAGATGAATTTCGTTTTGATGAAGAAATGTACGACGTTGTAAAAAACGAAACTAAAGGAGATTCTGTTTACTTGTATTGTTTGCATGACGAAAACGAGTCGAAACTTTACATAATCATTGATAAATATTTTCAGCAGATGCTGAAGGATAATCCGGACAAAGTAAATGATTTTAACTCTTTGAATAATTTTCTCAGCCAGTTTTATTTCAAGCCAACCGAACAAGAGAAATATAAAGGATTTTGTGAAAAGAGGAAATATTTTGCAGATGTAGATCCGAATCTATTGGAAGGAGAACATTTCCTCGTTATTCCCCCACCTCGTTCATAACTCTTCTTTAATCATATAAGATTTTGTAAAAATTATTTAAGCAATGGCGGGGTATATCTTGCCATTGTTTGAGAATAATCATGTGAAAATTTTTATTAAGGAAATATTAATGAGAAACATTCTATTATTAATTCTGTTCCTGAATGTAGCGACGTATGCACAGGTAGTTACCGTAGAGGATAAAGCAACGCAAAATCCTCTGGAATTAGTCTCGGTTTATAATTCCGATCCGAACAGAGCCTTGCTTACGGGTTCCAATGGAAAAGTTGATATCGGGAAATTAGATAGAAGCAAACCGATCATCTTTCGCCTGATTGGATATGAAAGAATCGGACTTACGTTCTCGCAGATTAAAGAAAATAATTTTGTCGTTTTAATGGAACAAACAGCGATCTCGCTCGATAATGTTGTTGTAAGTTCAAACAGGTGGGAAGAAAACAAAAGTGAAATACCGAATACGATCGAAGTGATCACCCAGCGCGATGTAGATTTCGAAAATCCGCAAACTACTGCAGATATGCTTGGAATGTCTGCAAATGTGTTTATCCAGAAAAGCCAGCTTGGCGGCGGCAGCCCGATGATACGCGGTTTTGCAACCAACAGGCTGCTGATAGTTGTTGACGGCGTAAGAATGAACACCGCAATTTTCAGAAGCGGGAATCTTCAAAACGTGATTTCTCTCGATGCAAATTCTTTGGATCATACCGAGGTTATATTCGGACCGGGCTCTGTAATTTACGGCAGCGATGCAATTGCAGGCGTAATGAGTTTTTATACTTTCTCACCGCGTCTTTCAATGGGGGACAATGTTATTTTCAATGCAAGTGCGATGACAAGATATTCTTCTGCCGACCAGGAAAAAACCGGTCATCTGCATTTTAATATAGGAACTAACAAATGGGGATTTCTTACCAGTGTTACTTACTCTGATTTCGATAATCTCGTTATGGGTTCAAATGGACCGGATGATTTTTTAAGACCGACTTACCAGGATAGAATAAACGAACACGATACGGTAATAGTAAATCCTGATCCAAAAGAACAAATTGAATCCGGCTACAACCAGTTAAGTCTTATGCAGAAGATTTTGTTCAAACCAGTAGATGAATGGACTTTTGAATACGGATTTTACTATTCAACCACTTCAGATTATTCACGATATGATAGGTTACTTTGTCCAAGAGGAAATACCTTAAGGTCGGCGGAATGGTATTACGGACCACAGGATTGTATGATGAATGCATTAACGGTAATTAACTATTCTTCAAATTCTATTTACGATCTTTCAAAATTGATTCTTGCATATCAGAATTTTAAAGAAAGCAGGCACGACAGGAATTTAAATAAGGTAAATAAAACAAACAACACCGAGAAAGTCGATGCCTTTTCGTTAAACCTTGATTTGATAAAAGATATTAATGAAACATCGAATTTATTTTACGGTGTTGAAATCGTGTTGGATAAAGTAGAATCGACAGGGAATTCAGAAAATATAATTACCGGGGAAATAACACCGGGTCCAACGCGCTATCCCGATGGATCGACATGGAATTCTTTCGGCACTTATGTTACTTATAAGAACAAATTCAGTCCGCAATACATTATGCAAACAGGACTTCGTTATAATTATGTAACACTCAATGCGGATTTTGATACGACTTTTTATCCGTTTCCCTTTACTTCTGCTGAGTTAAGAACAGGAGCATTAACGGGAAGCGCAGGATTAGTCTGGCATCCACAAAGCGATTGGCAAATCAACCTGAATTTATCTACAGGTTTCCGCGCACCGAATGTCGATGATCTTGGTAAAGTATTCGATTCCGAGCCAGGTTCTGTTGTTGTTCCAAATCCAAATCTCAAACCGGAATATGCATATAACATAGAACTTGGAGTGATGAAAGTATTCTCCCGTATTGCAGAATTCGATGTCACTGGTTATTACACTTATCTTGATGACGCGTTTGTAAGAAGAGATTACGTTTTAAACGGGAGGGACAGTATTGTTTACAGCGGAGAACTCAGCCGTGTTCAGGCAATACAGAATGCTGCAAATGCTTACATCTGGGGGGTAGAACTTGCGCTTGATCTGAACATTGCCGAATACTTTAACTTCAGAAGCAATTTCAACTATCAAAAAGGAAAAGAAGAAGACAATGCAGGGGATACGGTTCCATTAAGACACGCTGCACCCTGGTTTGGAAAGACTGAACTGATATTCAGAAAAGATAAATTCGAGGCAGATCTTTATGCTGTTTACAATGGCGAAATTAAAAATGAAGATCTTGCACCCAGTGAGATTAGTAAAGATTATTTATATGCAAAAGACGATAACGGAAATGTTTATTGTCCTTCATGGTACACGCTTAATTTAAAGATGAGCTACCAGCTTCTTGATAATTTTGAGCTGTATTTCAGTGTAGAAAACATCACCGACCAAAGATACAGACCGTACTCTTCTGGAATTTCTGCGGCAGGAAGAAATTTTATCGGTTCTTTGAGGTTTAACTTGTAATCTGAAAAACCTCACCCTAACCCTCTCCTTATAAAGGAGAGGGGACTTTTAATTTAAAATAAAAAAGGGAACAGTGGGTACTGTTCCCTTAGGTTTTTTTAGAGATCCTTTTTAGAAAAACTATTTCCCCATTTTCTTCAATATCTCTTCCATCTGATCCATAACCTTGTTCATCTTTTTCATTGCAAGTTCCGTCGGTTCGGGGGATAATGGATCGAGCCCCGCATCTTTTATAAGATCGACAGCATACTTTGATCCGCCGCCTTTTAGAATGTTGTAATATTTATCAACAGCAGGCTGTCCTTCGTTTACAATTTTTTCAGCAAAAGCCGTTGCATAAATAAGAGATGTGGAATACTGGAAAACATAATAGGTGTAACCGAGAAAATGAGGAATGTATGCCCATTCGTATTGAATATAGGGATCAACAACACAATGTCCATCCTCATTTCCGTAGTACTTATCTACAATGTCCGAATAAATTTGGCACATATCGTCGCCGGTTATCGGTTTGCCTTCTTCTACTTTTTGGTGAATATCAAGCTCAAACTCAGCAAAGGATGTTTGACGGAAAATGGTTGTTCTTAATAAATCTAAGTAGCTGCCGAGAAGATATAGCTTCTCTTCATCTGTCTTTGCATTTTTAACCATATAATTGTTTAATAGAGTTTCGTTAACGGTAGATGCAATCTCAGCCACAAAAGTCGCATAATCTGATTTTGAGAAAGGTTGATTCTTATTTGAAAAGTAACTGTGCATCGTATGTCCGAGTTCGTGTGCAAGTGTTGAAACAGATTCATAATCATCTGTCCAGTTCATTAAAATGTAAGGATGAACATCGTAAGCTGCACCGGTAGAATATGCACCACTTCTCTTTCCGACTGTAGGCATATAATCAATCCACCTGTTTTTAAATGCATTTTGCAAAGTAGCAACATACTCTTTCCCTAATGGCTTTAATGCACTGAGAAGAACTTCCTGTCCTTGTTCAATTGTGAAGCTCATGTCTACTTTTTCAACAAGCGGGACATATAGGTCGTAGTAGTGAAGTGAATCCACACCAAGCATTCTTTTCTTCAGATCGAGAAAGCGGTACAAGGTAGGAAGATTTTTATTTACCTGTTCTATTAAGGTTGAATAAACAGAAACAGGAATATTATCTCTGTCTAAAGAAGCTTCGAGCGAGGAAGAATATTTTCGATCTTTGGCATAAACCCAGTCTGTTTTTACTTTGCCTCCAAGATTTGCTCCGAGAGTATTTTTAAAAATTCCGTAACTATTAAAAAAAGTATCCATTACTTTTTCGCGGTCTTCCCTATCAGGAAGCGTACGGTATCTGGTATAAGAAGCTGGTGTAAGTTCTACTTCTTTTCCGTCTGATAAAGTTATCTTTGGAGCCGGCTTTTCCGCATTGTTAAAAATTCCGTAAACATCATCCTGATTTCCTGCAATTAGATTAAAGCTTGCAAGAATTTTTTCTTCCGCAGCGGACAAAGTGTGTGCACGCATCCTGATAATGTTGTTTATATACATATCGAATTCTTTAAGTCCCGGTTCTTCTTTGAAGAATTGATCGATCTTTTCTTTTGGAATTTGTAGAATCTCCGGTTCCATAAACGCAGATGTTTCACTGAATTTTGTACCGAGCGCACTCATTTGCTGAATCATTGCCTGGTTTTTTGCAATATTAAGATCTTCGTTGCTCAGGTTACTTGCATAGGTCCAGGCTTTGTAAAGAGTCTTAGTAAGATCATTACCCAGCTTAAGCGCTTCATATAGTGACTTTGCGCTTTCGCCTAATTTGCCTTTGAAGTCTGCAAGTTTTTCAACCTGTGAATCCATCATATCCATGTCCGCTTTCCATGCATCAGTGGTGGGATAAATTTCAGCAAGATTCCATTTGTATTGGTTCTCCACCTTGCTTCTTTCCAGAGGCTGGGCAAAAGTATTGCATGCTATAAATGCAAAAATTGTAATTGTTAGAAAATGTTTAAGCATTGCTACACCTGTTTTTGTTTAGGATGAAAATAATTAATAAACAAAATTAAAGAGAATCGTAATTAATTACAGGTTGTTTTTGATGAACGGTTTGGGGAAAATTTTGTATTCATGCTCCAACAAATGAGGATAAGTTAATTATTGATTATGGATTTATAAATTGAAAAAGAAAAAGAATAGGACAAAAATCCGGTACATGTAATAAGGACTTCTACACTTACTTCAATTCTTGCTATATTTATTTTTATTCTAATTGAAATTTTCTAAAAGAGTTTACAAAATCGATAGGAGATATAATGAGGTATTTAGCACTTACAATTGTTTTACTTGGATTCATCCTGCAGGGATGCGGGCAAAAAAATGATGAGGAAAATAAAGCCGAAACAGAAGGAATTGAAATGGTAAAAAAAGAAATTGCCAATTTTTCACCAACCGAACTTAAATATGATGATAGTATACTTAGCGAAAGGCAGAAAATTGTAGTTAAGAAACTCTATCAAGCCTCTAAGATAATAGACGATATTTTTCTAAACCAGGTTTATTCTAAGAATGAGGAAATTAAAGCAAAGCTGATGTCTGAAAATACTGAGGATTCAAAGCTAAGATTGCAACTTTTTAATATTATGTTTGGTCCCTTTGACCGTTTGGACCATGACAGACCTTTTATCGGAACGGAAACAAAACCTGCCGGAGCAAATTTTTATCCTGAAGATATGACCAAAGAGGAGTTTGATAGCTGGATAAAAAATCATCCTGATGATGAAAAATCATTTACAAGTGAATTTACGATGATAAGAAGAGAAGGTGAAAATCTTGTTGCAATTCCTTACAGCCAGTATTTTAAAGCCCAGCTCACCAAAATATCAAACATTCTGAAAGACGCTGCAGGTTATACAGATAATCCTTCATTAAAAAAATATTTATTCACTCGTGCAGATGCTTTCCTTAGCAACGATTATTATGAAAGTGATATGGCATGGATGGATGTGAAGGATAACGATATTGAAGTCGTAATTGGTCCATACGAAGTATACGAAGATGGTTTATATAACTACAAAGCCTCGTTTGAAAGTTTTGTAACAATAAGAGATCAGGAAGAAAGTAAGAAACTGGATGTATTCAAAAAATATCTGAGAGATATGGAATTACATCTTCCAATTCCTATGGAATATAAAAACCTGGATCGTGGCTCAGAATCCCCGATTGCTGTAGTTAATGAAGTTTATACTGCTGGTGATACAAAAGCCGGTGTCCAGACTCTCGCTTTCAATCTCCCTAACGATGAAAGAGTGCGCAAGGCTAAAGGCTCTAAAAAAGTTATGCTGAAAAACGTTTCGCAGGCAAAATACGATAAGTTGCTTATACCAATTGCAAAGATTGTCTTAGATCCTGACCAGATGCAATATGTAACCTTCAATTCGTTTTTTACACATTCTCTTATGCATGAAATGTCTCATGGTATTGGTCCGGGATTCATTGAAATCGATGGAAGAAAAACCGAGGTAAGAAAAGAGCTGAAAGAGACTTATGCAACCCTGGAAGAATGTAAGGCCGATGTACTTGGAATGTACAATAACGTGTTTATGATTGAGAAAGGTGTTTTTCCGGAATCTTTTGAGAAGGAAACTTATGTGACGTTCCTTGCCGGAATTTTCCGTTCAATTAGATTCGGTATTAACGAAGCACACGGCGGCGGCAATGCCATTATTTATAATTATCTTCTTGAAAAGGGAGGATATGAATACAATAGTGCTACACAACAAGTAAAAGTTAATTTTAGTAAGATTGATCATGCCTTAACAGAATTGGCAAACCTGATTTTAATGATACAGGCAAAAGGCGATTACCATGCGGCAAAAGGATTAATTGAGCGTTATGCTGTTAACTCACCCAGTATGCAAATTCTTGTAGATAAGCTTGTAAAACTTCCGGTTGATATTAAACCTGTTTACCAAATTGAGGAAATGTATAAATAAAATTTCCAGATGATTTTATTAGATATGCCGGATTTTTAATATCCGGCATATCTCTTATCACAATTCAATTCATTAAATTTATAACTCCTTTATTTTTATTAGAAACTATCTGTGGAAGAAAATATTTTGACTGATAAAAACTACCCTGAAGATGTTCACATCATTAATAGAAATGATCGTGAATTTATTCTTGTGGGAACGGCACACATCTCGCGTCAGTCTGCAAATCTTGTTAAAGAAGTAATTACTAAAGAAAAACCGGACACGGTTTGTGTTGAGCTTGATGAAAAAAGATTTAGAGCGTTGTCAGAAAAAAACCGCTGGGAAAATTTAGATCTAAAAACAATAATAAAAGAAAAGCAGTTAAGTACATTAATAATTAATCTTGTACTTGCTTCTTATCAGAAAAAACTGGGTGAAAAGCTCGGTGTTATGCCGGGCACAGAACTACTTGAAGCAGCAAACACTGCAAGAGAGTTGAATCTGCCGATTGAACTTTGTGACAGGGAAGTGAGAATAACTCTTCGCCGTTCCTGGCATTCGATGACCTTCTGGCAAAAGTTAAAATTCCTAACGGGCGGATTAGCAGGATTATTTGAGAAACAGGAATTAACTGAAGAGAAGCTTGCAGAGCTTAGAAGTAAAGATGTTCTTTCTGAAATGATGAATGAACTCGGTAAAGCCATGCCTGTTCTTAAACGGGTTCTTATTGATGAACGTGATTCCTACCTCGCTGAAAAAATAAAAAGATCGAATGGAAAAAAAATAGTTTCTGTTGTTGGGGCAGGTCATGTAAATGGGATAATCAATCATCTAAAAAGTGAGGGAACTGTTAATCTTGAAGAGATCGAGAAGATCCCGCCTTCAAAACCAATTGCAAAAATTATCGGATGGGGACTTCCCGCTATTATAGTAGCATCCATTTTTTATATTGGATATGCAAAAGGATTTTCCGAAGCAGGAGACAACGCCATTTTCTGGATACTTGCCAACGGGATACCGAGTGCAATTGGTGCAATAATAGCACTCGCACATCCGTTAACTGTAATAACAGCATTTGTAGCCGCACCTATTACAAGTCTTTCGCCTCTTATCGGTGCCGGTTATGTTGCTGCTTTTGTGCAGGCATATTTTAAACCGCCGGTTGTTAAAGAGTTCCAGAATGTTATGAGCGATTTTAACCATTTTACAAAATGGTGGAAGAATAAGCTGCTTAAAGTTTTTCTCGTTTTTATTCTAACAAGTCTCGGAAGTGTTCTTGGAACGTACGTCGGGTTTTTTGAAATAGTTAGGAATGTATTCAGATAATGATCAGAAATAATAAAGATATTTAACCTTCAGAACAGCTGCTCTATTTGTAACATGTAATCTTCGTGGTAAAAGATTGCCATTTGTATCGAACTCATCGCTTCTATTCCTAAAATCATTTACTGCAAAGTATATCCAGCTTTTTGGTAAAAAGTTGTAAGAAAAAAGTAAACCAACAATTAAACTTTCTAGTTTCTGCGATTCGCTTAAAAAAACATTATCAACATACATTCTGAAGTTCAGATTATTTACAGGCGTTAAAGAAAAGTAAGGTCTTGCATTGTAAGTTATAGCTTCCACATTCCCGCCAGGATTTCCTTCGATGAACATATCGTAAGATGATCCTAACTCCAGAAAATCGAAGGCGTCCCAGCTTATATTTGCACCGAGCCACGAATAGAAAGCAAGAAATTCCCTGGAAAAGTTATATGTCTTTGCATAGCCACCATAAAGATTACCGCTCCACTTTGCAGAAATATTATACCAGGAGCTGAGTGTAATATCATAATAGTTATAATTAACGCTATCGTCTTTACTTTTTGTGTAGGATGAATTAATCTCGTATCCCCAATTGTCGCGCAATTGCATATTGAAACCTACAAGCCATCCGTAATCTGTAAAAAGGTCTGCATCTTCGTAATTAAGTATCGGACCCGTATAAAAAAGAATTTGTCGGATATACCCCTCATCATATCGCCAAATTGGTCCGTTTATAGAAACAAATTCAGCAGTTCCCTGCCAGGGTACATAACCGACCTGCTGCACATCGAAATTCTTTCCAATTGCTCTGACTCTAGCAAAAGATAGCCAGCTATCATTAATTAATGTAAATCCCGCCGAGCCTGCAAAATCACCCCGGGTGTCCTGGATTGATCTTGCAAGCTGATAAGCAAGCTGCCAGTTCGATTTCCGTAATGCTCCGTCTATATCAATTACACCATAGGTATTATCAGCTGTTTGCTTTCCAACAAATAGCATCCCTATTGATGAATTACCAAAGATCTGTTTTTTAATTCTTCCCGAACCGAAAACCGCCCTGGGTTCGGTTAAGTTTTCATCATCGTCTTTATAATTAACTTTGTTTGTTAACGCAACAAAACCACCGTATTCCCAATCATCAATTCTTCCGAAGGCTTTTGTTCCCATTAATAATGGTACGGTTTGTCCATCCGGCAAAAGTTTTCCGATTCTTCTTGAGTAAAAAAGTTCTAATGGTCTATAAAAACCGGTACTCGTTTGTCTGCCTGACGGCATAAAAACTTCGTTGCCTTCTGTGAAGAATGGTCTTCTTTCCAAAAAGTAAGATTCGTATCGTGAAATATTGAATTCGAACGGATCAGCTTCTATCTGGGCAAAGTCGGGATTAGCAGTTAGTTGAAATGTTAGTTTTTGTGATGGATTATAAAATATATCCAAACCAAGATCAGGATCGACATCATATTTTTCATTACCAAGATAATCTGCTTTAGCAATACCAACAGGATAAATTTCAAGATTTAATCCAGTAACTGTCGGTTTAAAATCTTCAAATACCAGCTTACCGAATTTTGATATTCTTTGTCCTTCATTTTCTTCGTATTTGCACCAGTAAAGATCTTCACCATTAAATGGCATCCACCTGTCGAAGTCTAATCCCCATTCACTTAATTCTTTATTGTACTTGATTGATCTATAAGGTATCATTATTTCAATAACATATCCCCAATTATAAATTTTAGATGTTCCCGACCAAATACCATCCCAGCTGTAATCACGGTTGCGTGCGTCATCAAGCAAACGGCAATCCATTCTAACACCGGATGCATTAACAACGAATTTATAAGCAGTTTGTTTATCATCAAAAGTATCGAGCATAATTGAAACACCATCACCTGTAAATTCATCCAGCAAACCGGAACTTGCCTGAAGTTTTTTTACATCTTCTTTACAAATAAATAAGCAATATAATGCGTCTTCTGTTGTGAGAACTTTAACTGTTGTAGAATAAGTTGGTTCCTGGTTATAATATGGAAAAAGCTGGAAAAAATCAGAGGTTGAATCGGCAAGACTCCAGGCGGAATCGATCACCCCATCAATAATTATTTCTGTACTTGTTCTCTTTAGAATAAATCTTTTCCCAAGATCATCAGGTGATAATGCGAGTACGCTGATTGAAATAATTAAGATTAGCAGAGCTATTTTCATATTTAACTTAAAACCGATATTCACTTTTTAAAATATGAAGTAATAAATATTCCTTGAGGGGTTGAATGATAATCGGTTTATTCTTTTCATGGGTGACAAATATTTGCGGATAAAAATAATGTATTAAGTTGTAACATTAGTCGGTAAAGATCAAAGGCTTTTTGATAAACATAGCATATTAATTATTTTAGTTTAGCTACAGTCTTCAAATTCGGAAGACAAGCCCACAAGTTCTTCAATTATCGTATGGGTAAAATAATGTGTAATAAAATTATCCTTCCGCTAATAATTATTTTCTTTTCCACCACGTATCTGAGTGCTCAAAATACAGGAATCTATGTGCCTCCTCAGTTTCAAAAAATCTATAACGGAGATACACGTACCTGGGATGGAAAACCAGGTCCGGGTTACTGGCAAAACAGCAGTGATTATACTTTAAAAGTAAAATTAGATCCCGGGACAAACCTGGTTTCGGGTGAAGGCAGTATTATTTATTATAACAATAGTCCCGATACTTTAGGAAATATTGTATTGAGATTGTATCAGGATTTTTATAAAAGAGGAATTGCACGTGATTGGGGATGGCGGGATACCGACTTGCATAATGGAACAAACATTGAGAAACTTACTATTAATGATCAGGAACTTGATCCGGACACCGCAGGAGATAGAACATATACAAATTTTATTGTTAAGCTTCCGGAATCCCTGCCGCCAAAGTCAGATTTGAAAATAGAAATGAAGTGGAGCTTTACTCTGCCGGATACCATTACAGTAAGAATGGGAAAATATCGTGAGGGGGGAATAATGGTTTCGTACTGGTATCCCCAGGTTGCAGTATATGATGATGTTGATGGATGGGATCGTACGGAATATACAGGCAGCGTTGAGTTCTATAATGATTTTAATAATTATGATGTAGAAATCACTGTCCCGGAAAATTATTTAATTCGTGGAACAGGTGAAATGTTAAATGCCGATGAAATTTTAGATGAGGATATTTACAATAGATATTTATCTGCACTTAAATCCGATGGAGTAGTAAGAATAATTACTCCCGACGATCTTGAAAAAGAAAGCATAACAAAGAAAGGCTGGAATGCCTGGAGATACAAAGCAAATGATGTTTCGGATTTTACATTTGCCTGTGTAAAAGATTACTTGTGGGATGGCGTTAGTGTAGTTGTTGATAGTATGACTGGAAGACGAACTTTCGCCGATGTTCTTTACAGGAAAGACGATAAAAATTATGATGAAGGTGCGGAATTCTCAAAAATGGTTGTTGAATTGCTTTCATATCATTTACCTGGAGTGTCGTTTCCGTACTCACATATAACCTCATTTTGTAATGGAGAAAGAGGCGGTGGAATGGAATCTCCGATGATGACCGACGATGGCGCTCCGGAAAGAAGATCAGAAACCTTCGAATTGCTTTTCCACGAAATTGCCCATACTTATTTTCCATTTTATATGGGAATAAATGAAAGAAAGTATGGATGGATGGATGAAGGATGGGCAACGTTTTTTCCAAAGGATATGCCTGCTGAAATAGATCCCAACTATAATCATTATAGGTCAACTTACTGGAGGTACAAACCTGTTCAGGGAGAAGAGAACGATCTGCCGCTTATGATTCCTTCCAGGTTTATAAAAGGATATTCGCTTACTGCAACAATCTACGGAAGAGCATTTTTCGCTTATGTGGCTTTGCAAAGTTTACTTGGTGATGCATTATTTAAAAAAGCCTTGATTGAATTCATAAACCGCTGGCATGGTAAGCATCCTTTGCCATACGATTTCTTCTTCACATTTAACGATGTTGCAAAAGAAGATCTTAGCTGGTTCTGGAATCCCTGGTTTTATGATTTCAGCTATTGTGATCTTGGATTAGAAAAAAATGATGCAGGTAAACTTGTAGTAAAACTGATCGGGACCCAACCTGTCCCTGTAGAAGTTGTTATTTCTTATGATGACGGGACAAAAGTTGCTATTAAAGAACGCCCGGGTATCTGGAGGTACGGAAATAAAGAATTTGTTATTCCGGTAAATGATCAGAAGAAGATTTCATCCGCGCAACTCATTACAGATAAAATTCCCGATTATGATCAATCGAATAATAAAGTGATTTTTTAACAAGGTAGGTTTTCATCAATAAAAAAGCCAGGCTTTGCAACCTGGCTTCAATTATTTTTTAATTTGGCTTTTAGATTAACCGAGATAAGATTTAAGCTTAAAGCTTCTTTTGGAATGTCTCAGGTTTCTTAAAGCTTTTTCTTTTATTTGTCTTACACGTT
>JAJDNK010000048.1 GCA_022340715.1 bacterium BMS3Abin03
ATTTACAACTATTGCCTCCTCAACCGGGCATACAGATTCACACTGTGGCTCATCATAGTACCCTACACATTCGGTACACAAATCAGGATTTATTTCATAAACTGCATCCCCGGCAGTTATTGAATTATTTGGGCATTCTGATTCACAGGCACCGCAAACAATACATTCATTTGTTATCATTAGTGCCATTTTAATACCTCCTTGATAAACTAAATATTTTATTTAAAATAATATTTAAAAACTTTTATCATACGTACCCGATTATACGGGGTTACTACTAAACCGCTTTAGTTGCATTTATCACAACAAATCCTCCGGTACCATAACCTTTTTCAAACAGTTGAAGGTTATGAATATCTGCTAACTCACCAAATACAGTTTGAATCACGTCAATATTCCTGAACCTACTTTCCACTAACAATTTTTTTACCTCGTCAGTAGAATAAAACGTAGCATAACGATAGAATTTATTTTGATCTTTTATCTCTTCATATGTTTTGCCAAGCGGGCTATTTTTATCAACAAGTCCGATAATAAATTTACCTCCGGGTTTTAAAACTCTTCTTACTTCCCCGAAAGCCTTCTTAATGTTATCAACAAAACAGATGGTTGTTACCATTAGAACAAAATCATAGGTTTCACCAGGTAAGGGTAATTCTTCTGCTATTCCATCATACACTTCAAGTCCTTTATGCATTGCAAAATGACGCATCACACAGGATGCTTCCACTCCTTCTTTTATACCAAACGGAAGAGCAAATCTTCCCGTTCCTATTCCGATTTCAATCCCTTTTCCACCTTTAGGAATAAATTGTCCTACGGCTTCGAGCTCGGATTCATAAACAAAATGATGTTCTTCGAACCACTGCTCATATTCGTCTAAGTATTTATCAAACGGTTCGGTTCTTGCCATTTTCCTTATGTTCTTTTATTATTTAATTTCTTTAATCGAGCCCACCCCGACTTCAATGTAATTATCACTATAGACTTCATTAAACAAACTACTGGTATTTTCTCCCGAGCAATGGCACGGTCCAACATTTATAATTCCCATTTTAGTCATCTCATTTATTTTATTGTTTATTTCACTCTGAGTCTGATGATAAAGATGAAAACCTCCTATAGCAAGATAAATTTTTTCATCCGGGAATTGTTCCATTGCCTTTTGCAGGATTTCAATAATACCGGGATGTGCACATCCTGTAATTACAACAATCCCTTTATTTGTTCGAACAGCCAGGGACTGCTCAGGAATTGCGCCTGTGATTTCACCGAGAGAAAAGATATTTGAACGTAATTCCTGAAATGAGGAAATCGGGACCGGCTTTGCACCGAAATTTTTTATTAATTCTACTAATTGAACCGGAAATGATTGTGGATAGTAAACTGTTACTTTTGAATTAATTTTTAGGAAATCACTTAACCCACCTGTATGGTCATGATGAAAATGAGATAAGAAAATAAAATCTATATCTTTAGGACCAATGCCAAGCTTTGTCATATTGCTTAATAAAATATTTCCTTTATCGCCCGTATCGAAAAGAAGTTTTGTTTTTCCAACCTCAACAAGACATGCAAATCCCCAGTCAGTTTGCAAATCTTTCAGAAAAGGATTATTATCATAAATAACAGTAATGCTTACGCCTTCAACTTTGTTGTTATTTTCGTTTTTTATTTGTGACATTGTTAGATCTCCGGTAAAAAAAGCAGTAGAACAATTACAAAGAGTATAAGAGCAACTTTCATATTAATACATTAGCTTACTTTTAATATTTAACCGATCAACCAATGGTGCGTGGTCAATAATCAACACACCGTTTAGATGATCAATTTCGTGTTGAATAACACGGGCTGTAAGCCCATCAAGTTCAGATTCTTTTTCTTTTTCATTTTTATCTAAGTAACGAACAAAGACAGATTGCTTTCTTTTAACATTAACCACGGTGTCAGGTAAACTTAAGCAGCCTTCATCAATATAATCTTCACCATATCCTGTAAGTATTTCGGGATTTATCATTGAGATTAAACCTTCACCGATATCCGCAATTATGACTCTTTCCAAAGTTCCTACCTGTGGTGCCGCCAATCCTATACCCTTACGGCTATACATAATTTTCGACATCTTTTTAATCAAATGGCGAACTATATTATTGATCCCTAGTACAGGCGAGGAAATCTTTCTAAGCACCGGATCAGGATAAATTTTTAATTCGTACTTTTTCAAATCAGAATCCTTTGCCCAATTTTGACTTTAGAATTTTCTTCAATTAATAATTTTAATTGGTTCGGGAAACACAAAAGCAAAGTCGAACCGATACTAAAATATCCGCAAGGCGTTCCTTTTGCATAATTCCGCATTTCTTCATAATCAATATGAATTCTGTTCACATTTAATGACCCTATTGCAATTATTGCCATAAAAAAATCTTTTGTTTTAAAAACAGATCCAATTGATGCATTCTTTTTTACAGCCTTGCTCAGCATATTTATTCCCAAAAGATTCTCTAATCCTAAATAGACAGGCAACCGTGACCTCCCATCATTCTTCTGAGTATATATAAACATTCCGTCACAAGGTGTTATCCAAAAATGTTTATCAGAAGGCCTCAAATAAAAATTAATATAGTTACCATCTAAAAAATGATAAGAATATCGACCTATTAAATCCGATAATAAAATTTTCTTATTATTTTTTGATATGAGCATACCGTTTTGGTTGATATTTCCAATGTGCATTACTTTAGCTTCTACAGGACTTATTATAGCAGTGTCCTGTAGATCAACGAATATTCTTGTGTATTCATTGAACTTTATATTTATGTTAAGCTTATCTGCAATTTTTCCTAATAACGAATTTCTTGTTGATAATTTCATTGTCTGTTAAATGCAATTTATTTAAATATCACAAGTGATAAATATTCCTTATTTGATACTATTTATACTTCCATTATATCTGCTTTCATCCGGGGATATCTGATAGAATGCACTTAGCTGACGAATTTTTCTTTGAAGTTCTTTACAGTCGGGGAGTAAGGACGACTTATCAATTTTTCCTCCTGGTATCTTTTCTAAAAGATTCTCGTAAAGATCTTCGATTTCATCCTGTGCAAGTTGTAAGGTTAATCCAATATAATGATAGACATCCTGACGGATTTTTCTGAGATCCTTATCATATGTAAGCTCTTTAATTATGATCTCACTAAATACTGATAAAGTGTTACACAATTCTTCTGGTTCGAAACCCTCTGCAAATCTACGTATTGCTATATCATCAATATACTTGAGCATAAGACTTCTGTCGCCGCTTCTTACTGCCGCCATCAAAAGATGGTACAGCGTGCTGATGTAACACTGAAAATCTTCGTGTTTAAGTAACCGGTATCGTTGAAATTTATTCTCTTCATCTTTAAAAATGATAGTATCATTTATTATAGCTAATAACTTCTCTTTCCTTTGAACCATTTCTTCGTAGATCTTAAAATTTATTCTTCCTGCAACGCGCTTTAATGCAGCTTCGTTTTTTACTCTCCATTCGTCAACATGGCTTTTCATCTTTTCTAGCAGAAAAAGTAACCGCCTGTTTATATGATAACGCGGTGTGGGAGCCCAGCTAAGGACATTACGTGTATAGGACGAATCGATATCTAGTTTTAAATCAATATATCTGATCATCCAAAATCTCTCAAACGGTTTTTCGCACGTGAGGTGTATTTTTTTAAGTAAACTTCGAAGAATAATGGCAGGGTATGCCAACAACTTAGGCAGGTAAAAAGGCTTAATTGATTTACCGAAATAATACCTTGTTGCAATCTCAAATAAATCACGGTGAGAAGTTGAACCATCAGGACTGGCGTTGTAAATGTCATATGCAGGAAGATTATCAGTTTCTCTAAAAATAATTTTTAATAGCTGACATAGATCATGTATATGTATATATGGAATTGCAGAGTTTCCCTTTCCTGCTAATATTCGAGAATCAATCTTCTTTGAGAGCCATCTAGATAAGAACTTATATAGCGGAGCAAATTCACACCAGTCACTGAATACCGCGGCAAATCTGATATTAGAGCAAGGGAAATACTGTGAGTATTGCCTTACTAAATCTTCCCCCAGTTTTTTACTTCTGGCGTATGCATAATCAGCATCCGGTCTTGATTTTTCATTAATAACGCCTCCGTTAGAAGGGAAACTACAAGCAGCAACGGAACTAGCAAATAAGAAACGCTTTACATTAATACCCCGGGTAAATTCTAAAATATTTTTTGT
>JAJDNK010000049.1 GCA_022340715.1 bacterium BMS3Abin03
GGAACCCAAACACCCTCACCAGAAGGCGTTGCCCCAGTATTTACAGCATCTGCCGGAATAAGCCTAGCAATGAGGTTTTCAGTCCCAGCTTCGTAAAATTCAACCCATTGGAATGAAATATCATTCCACGAATATTGAAGCTTTAGAGTATTTTCACCGGAAATAACGCTAAGATTACCGTCATTATCATTGTTCTTCAACATAGCATTGGTATAGGCAGCTTCGTAAAATTCAGTAGTGCTCTTATCAGACCAAAAATCAACACCACCATTATCCCCGTCGGTCCATACCACAAATTGTCCCCAACCATGAAGTGCATCAACAACGTGTTCATCATTAACTAGGAAATCAAATCCGATATTTTGTCCATCCGCTCTTGCTACAAACTTAATATCATAAGGACCAGCATAAGTTGAATTGAACGTCCATTGGACATTTGAACCACCAACTAGCGTATACCAGGCATTACCTGTAAATGGATCAACTACGGCATCACCGCCTAATGTACCATCCTCTGCTTGTGCTTCGAATGCAACATCTTCAATAACTCTTCCACCAGGCATATTTTCTATCTGGTTCACATAAGCATCTTTGTTATTCTCAAAATCAGTTTTAGATGATGGGAACCAATTTAGATCGCCGAGTGGCAATCCATCGGTACCTGTAAGATTATCTGAATAATGGAAATTCTCAGTTAACGGCCAATCTGGTTCAGCCCATAGAGTATCAGCACCATCTACCTGTAAAGCATAATAATATGGTAATGCTTGAATACCTGTTCCATAATACTGGTATCCCCTTGAAGCTGTTATATGATTATACATTGCTTCAAGCTGGGCAGTGGTATTTGGGTCATTGTCAAAACTAGGATTTGCACTTAACCATGATGTATCCTGAATAAGCATCTGGCCACCATTTGAAGGGCTGTATGTGGTGAAAAATGATTTTGTTCTCTCATTCGCATACGGTTCTACTCGTACGGTGTCAGCATACCGAGTTTTAAAATAACTATCCAGATATGCAGCTGTGTTTGAGAAAAGAATTCTACGTCCGATATTAGTACCATATCTTGATGGCATATTTATAACATTGAACAAACCGGTATAGTAATCCTGTCTGTTTGGACTAAAATCGGCACGATAATCACAAGCGCCTTCTCCATGCCAAAAAACGTTTACAAGAAGCAAGTTGGAAAAATAAGCCTCTCTCCACCAATCATTAGTGGTAGAATGTATCGCACGTCCAATATTAACCAACGTATTATGATTGAAACGAAGATAATTGGCTGCACCATTTTCTATCTGTATTGCACACATATTTACATTGAAGAATGTATTATTCTCAATTACTACTGTATCTGCATCTGTCCAGATTGAAAGACCGCGACCTGTCCATTGTTGGGTAGGTGTACCTTCAATCAAGTTACGGTATTTACAATTCGTAATAAACACGTCATTATCCGAACCTCCGGCAAATGCAACTATAGCAAAATCTGAACGTTCAAAAACACAGTTGTCAATAATAAATCTTTTCCCAACTGCATTAACTTCAATTGGCTGGTAATATCCTGAAGATCCCAACTCATCAGAACCAATGATGTAAAGATTCTTCAACGTGAGGTCGCTGGAGCAAGAAATCATCTTACCCGGAAGACTACCATCGACTATATCTGTAACCATTTGTACTACAGCCGGATGTTCCTCGTGTGTTGTACCTGGTTCTTCACCAACTAAGCGCAGTGGAAAAGTATTTGCGATTGTTTGATTATTCCAATAATAACCGCCTTTTTTTAGAACATAAACACGATCTAAATCTGCACGGGTACCATCACTGGCAGTATCTCCCATAACTGCATTATAAAGAGCATCCTGCACAATGTTACCCGAGCCGTCATCCCATTCTACAACCATTTCATGCTGGGCATAAATTTGGGCGACTGTGCCAATAAGCAAAGCCACCAGAATAAGAAAGTATCTGAACTTCATTTACTTATCCTCCTGTCATTTATTTGTGGTTTGTTAATTTAATGATATTGTTTCCTCTTAATATCATATGTAATTCTCTAATAATATATTTTAATTTAGTCTATATTCTATTCAAGATTATACCTTACCCCCAAATCCATAGTTAAACCATAATACTCGATGTAACTTGGATGTGTTAAATTTGAACCAATGAAGTTTTGATCATGTCTGTTGTTCAGGTTATTAAGATTTGCAAATAATTGAAGATTTGGTAAAAGCTTTTGTTGTAGTGTTAGATCAAGACGTCCATAGCCACCAGTATATGCGCTTAGGCTTGATGTAGGTACAACTCCATCATAACCAATTCCTGTTAATTTGTCTGTTTGATACAAATAAGATAGTCTGGCAGAAAATCCTTCAAAATCATAACCAATGGTAATATTAAAAATATGAGAGGGCTGATCCGGCATACGGGTTTTAATTGATGTTTTCTTTAATGAGTAATAGCGTCTTGTACCAATTTGAGTAGTAACAAGACTATCATAAGCCAGAGTCATCTCGGAATAAATATGAGTATAATTAACATTCAGAACCAATCCACTTAGAACCGAAGGAAGGTACCAGAAGTGTGTTTGCCATTCAATTTCGAAACCATAGTATTTTGCAGGATTTGGATTATTTCTGTAGGCATTTATTTGTGGATTAGATGCTAACCAACTCGATGGAAGTTCCAAGTTAGGATCAACTTCAATTCCGGGTCGATAGAAAAACGCGGAATAAAATATTAAATCTTCAACTCTCTTATAAAATGCGTTAACTGCCAAGAGACCTATTTCGTTGTTGTATATAGAAAAGCCAATATCATAATTTGTTGATCTAGAAGGTTTCAAAAATAAATTAGCTGCAGTTACTTGTTTACTGTCTGCAGAAATGTATGATATCGGAGCATAACGGATGTAATCCGGTCTCGCCAAGGTTTGAGTTACTGCTGTTTTAACTTGCAACCAATCTGTTGGTTTTACTATTAATGTGAGCATTGGAAGCCAGTATTTATTTCTTCTAACTACATTAAGCTTAACAAATTCAGTAGGAGGAGTTTCAGCAGTCTGACCTGACTGATTTACCCTATATCTCTGACCATCATATACTGTATATTCTTCCTCCCAACGAACACCTGGTATTATTGTAAGTAAAGTACCCCAGTTTAGTTCACCCATCAAATATGCAGCTTCATAACGTTCGAAACCTTTATAGTCGTATCCAAATGTTCCGACAGAATATGGAACCCAAACATGAATACTATCGGGTGCGTTAATAAGAGCATCGGACATTTTTTTAAGCATTCCTTCGTTTACTATAAAGCCCATAGGATAATCACCATTTAAAAAATTAGCACGATTGTAATTGGTCAGAAATGGTCTAATATTTAACAAACCGTATTCTTGGATCACATCAGCAAGACCCCATTCAGGGAACACTTCATCTGTATAAGTAAAAACCCGCTGTTGTGAACCGTCACCATATTGCAAGCCACTATATCCATATTGCCTTTGATCGTTACTACGATCAATCCAGCGTAATTTAGCTCCGGTTTTTATATAGCCGCTTAACTGGTCATTTAACTTATAAGGTATTTTAAAATTAAATTTGGCAGATGAAATATTTTCAATTGTTCTTGTACTGTAACTGTACAAAGCAGACATATTAGTTGTTATCGTATCGGCATTATAAAATTTTGCCACCTGAACCGGAGATACACCTATTGGATATCCAGGGAGTAAGGCACTTTGTTCCTGTGTAAATTCATAAACACGTTTGTCAGGATCACTCGTAGCAGTACCAGATCTACTTATGCTTGCATCATACCGGATCCAGGACAAATCCTGGTTGATTCCTAATGCACTTGTGTAAATATCTGTAACGCTTTTATATTGTTCTGTTTGGTAAATATGCCGATTTGTGCCCCAGCCATTTTCCAACGTATTAACCTGACTGATATGATTCAATCCTTTTGAATTAAGCTGGTTGAAAAACGCATTGGCAGTGATTTTTCCGTCAGGGATTATTAAGTCTCCCAAAATACTCGCCCCACTGCGTTTTCGGTTTAATTGTTCTTCTCTTAAATATATCTGGCCTGAAGCTATTAACTTATTATATCTTCTCCAATTGTCCTGCAATTTATCTGCACTTCGGTCATAATTATCCACGTTACCATTCACTATTATTCCAAGTCGATCATCAAAGAAACGATTACTTAAACTCACAGTGAAATTATAATTACCATAATAATCCTGTAACCTGTTATATCCCCCCTGGGCAGATAGACTAAGACGGGGACCCGGTTGAGCTTCTTTTAATTTTAGCTCTACTGTGCCACCCAAAACATCTGCATCCATATCAGGAGTATTAGTTTTTCTTAAAATTATTCCATCCAACATATTCGATGAGACAAGAGATAGATCCACACTTCTATCTTCAGTGCCCGTCGACGGTAGTTCTATTCCGTTAACAGTGATCAGACTATATTTCGGACTAAGACCACGTATTTCAACCTTAGTTGCTTCACCGCCGTATCGCTGAATTGAAACACCGGGTAAACGACCGATTGTCTCAGCAGCATTCACGTCAGGCAATTCTTTGATACGGTCCTTAGAAACTACGTTGGAAATTGTATTAGTATTAAGCTGCTGATTTATCGCACCAAGCTGTCCTTCGGCCTGTGCGGTTATTGTAACTGTTTTGCCTTCAATACTCTGATACTCAAGGTAAAATTCTTCTTCTAAAGTTTTGCCCTCCACTACGTTAATATTAACTGTTATAGATTGATAGCCTATATAAGAAATTTCCAGTACCTGGCTACCAACCGGAACATTCTTTATTACAAACTTTCCATCAAGATTGGTAGCAGCACCTAAACTCGTACCTTTAATTATAGCATTTGCACCGGGTAACACTTCATTTGTAATTTTATCGGAAATGGTTCCCCTAACTGTTCCTGTCTGTGCAAATGTTAAGGAAAGACCAACTAATGAGAAGAATAAAATAGAAAAGACTGAAAATAATTTTTTATTGCAGTAAAAATTTTGCACCATACATTTCCTCCTAAAGAAATTAACTCTTAAAGGTTAACATGTTAATTAAAAAACATTTAAGCATTAATCTTTATTCGTTTTAAGCTTTGAAATTTAATTTTACCAATACCAACAATTGCGTTTTTTAATTTAAAAAATCCCTTTTTTATTTTATTAACAATGTGTTGAGGCAATAATGATACCATCCAATAAATAAAAAAAACACTTCTTTACTTGTTATCATTCAAATCTGACTACTTTTAATTTTTATCATTTTAATAAATAATATTAAAAATAATAAAAGGTTGAACGACCCGATTTCCCTCACTGAATAACAGATTATTATGAACTACTTTAACGATAAGTTTACTTTTATTCATTCAATCTTTTCAAACAATTAACTAAAGCTCTTGATGTATGGTAATCAACTTTCCAGATAGTTCCTTTAGGAAAATATTTTACTTTGGGTGCTTTGTCTTCCCCCCCCCAGTACCATCCCCCGTATATATTATCAATTAAATACTTTTTAATATAACTCCATTGTCTGCAAAACATATTGTAGTAGTTTGTCGTACCATCTGGAAAAAGTTTTGACATAAGAAGAAAAGAATTCATTGCTTCAACTTGTGCCCACCATTCTTTTGTGTCTTTAACGATTACAGGTTGTTCTTCATCATCTAAGTAGTAACCACCATCAAAAATTCCACCGTGTTCATCATCCCATCCATTTTTAGCAACATGGTCAACCATTTTCTTTGCTTTCATTAAAGTAACAGAGTCGTGTTTAAAACCAAGTACTTCAGATGCTTCAAGCATTAAATAAGCCGTCTCAACGTCGTGTCCAAAAGAAACGTGATCAAAGTAATAATTCTGTTTCCTGGTTTGTTCACTCGAATCGCGGTATGAAATCGGAACCCAATCCTGTGTAAAAAACAAATTCAAACAACCTTTTTCCGTCGTAATCTTATCTCTTATTAATAATAACATTGATGAAAGACGTTCTTTCAATAATTCATTTTTCCATACTTTATATAATTCAGTAAAGCATTCAAGCAAATGAATAGAAGAATTCTGATCTTTAGGAGGAGTTTTGTTATATCCCTTTTTAAATGGTTCTCCTTCACGGGATATATATTGAAGATATCCACCGTACTTTGAATCATAACTATGATTTTCCAACCAGTAAAATGTTTGCTTAGCAAGATTAAAAGCTGTTGTATCACCTGAAGCTTCATAGTATTTGGCAAGTCCGTAAATTGCAAAAGAATTTCCATAAGCTGTTTTAATTACTTTGCCACTATCCTTGACTGGTTTTCCCATTCTGTCGACAAGTTCGTAAAAGCCACCATACTTTTTATCCCACATAAAATTTTTAAGAAATTGAAATCCATGTTCAGCAATCTTAAGAAGTTCATCATCGTGTAAATAAAAAATTGATGCATTGGATGCCGACCAAACATGGCGTGCTTGTGATACAATCATCTTATTCTGCGTTCCATCTAACTTCCATTTGTAATCTATATCACTAAAGAAACCACCATATACTGTATCTATAGACAAAGGATACCACAAACTGAAATCTTTATTCAATTCATTTAGCAATTCAATCGATATACTATCTTTATCAATTACAAGATTTTCGCTCTGTATCTGACATCTAATATTCGATAAGAAAAGAGATGAGATTAATAATAAAGAACTAAGCAATAGAATCGTTTTTATTTTTTTCATTATCAATTATTTTATTTTAGAAATGTTTAGAATAGTTGATTTTGAAAAAGTTATTGGACACTCTACTCAACTGTTTTGTCCTCCGGTAAGCCCACTTTTTTGTATAGGTTTTTCCTGCCTTCTTTATCTCTATCCAGTATCTCGCGTGCATAAATTGCTACCTGTTCAGCAACATATCTCGGCACTACAATAACTCCGTCACCATCACCTATAACAACATCACCCGGACAAACAAGCACACCGCCGATGACAACTGGTCTATTTACGGATTCAATTTCATTCCTACCTGGACGAATACCACGTCCTTTCTCCCTCAAATACAAAGGCACTTTTTCTATTTCAATTTCATCGGTATCTCTTGAGGTAGCATCGGTTACAACTCCAACAGCACCAAGGCTTTTCCAGTTTAAAATATTATATGAACCAATCGAACCGATATCCTTATCCTCAACATCATCAATTATTACCGCGGTGCCGGGTTTAATCAAATCTGTAAATGCTTCGGTTGAGTATTTGTTATAAAAGTTTCCTTCCCATTCATGAAAATCCTGTCCCGGTTCAGGCCTGTCTTTTCTTTGAGTAGGAACATAACGAACAGTTATTGCTATTCCTCTGAATTGATGCGATAAATCCTTACTAGTCCAGTCAGGATGAATAGCCGGATCAACTAATCCTATTCCAGGTAATCCAACCATATCCATACCATCCGATACATCAGCAACGCGTAAGCCTTCAAAAAGCTTTAAGATTTTTTCATCATCTTCACGTGAATAAACCTTTGTTTCTATAAAATTTACTCCTTTACTCAAATCGGTTTTTTCCTGAGATAAAACCGACACTGGAAACAGAAGACAAATAAACAAAACAGTAATTATGAGATTTTTCATTGTTCCCTCTTCAAGGTTTGAATCATTCATAAATTTATTTTTTATTAATTTGAAAAACAGGATTGGTAATTGTTATATAATTTTTTGCACCTTTCAGTTCACCCATATCCACAGAAATTGTTAAATAATATTTTCCTGAATTAACAGGCTTTATTTTTACATTTCCAGTGCCTGTAAAACAAGTCCAGCTATTTGTGGCAGTACTATCAAAATTCAATTCGTTATTGAAGTCATCAGCGAATTTTGAGAGTATTATTGGTATGATAGTAAGGGAAAATATAATCGCTATGGTATTTATCTTTAATCCCATTGTGCTAAGATCGGAAGTTTATTTTCGGAACCATAAAAATGATTTACGATAGCATCACTAAAACTGGATATTATTTTAGTTAAAATCAAAGAAAAGTTTTAATTAATTCTTTTCTACAATTTTATATAGATATGAAATAGTAAGCCAAATTGGTACCGGTTTATTATTAGCTTTAGCAGGAATGAATTTTAAACCTGAAGAATAATCAACAGCAGCGGAATCTAAAATATTGAAACCCGAAGAACTATCGACCAAAGATTTTTCAACATTGCCTTCTTGACTTATGAATAGTCTTACAACAACTCTTCCCTCAATCTTTTCTTTTTCAGCTTCGGGCGGATAAATGGGAACACTTCCGGATATATTTATCGGTCTTAAAATTACCACATTCGTATCTGTGCTAATGACAGGTTGCTGTTCAAATATTTTGGCTGAATAAAGGTTTTCTGCCGGTTTGATTTCTTTGAAAAGCACATACTCACTTGTGCCGAACTTACGATAATCAATATTGAAATCATTCAATACTTTTTTAATAGAGTTTTCTATTGTACTGTTTTCTATCCTGCATGTGACTTTAAGACCATCTATAAGTATATCATTAAAAACGATGTTAGCATTTCCCTGCTTTCTGATTTTATCCAGCACAGAACGTAGAGACTCATTTTTACTCACAAGATTTATGTTATTATCTTTTATTTCCTGTGTATAAGTATCAACGGAAACACCTGAAACAACAACCAAAAGAATTAAAGTTTTTACCAATCCTGTTATAAACCGGTTCAAGATTACACCTTTTATCAGGAATTAAAATCTGTATTTTTCTCTTCCTCTATTTTTATGTCCGGGTAATTGTTCTTCATGAAATTTTTAATTTTCATTACCAGGGCTTTTTTCATTTTATCCATTCCATTTCTATTCCGTGAATCTTGTTCAATGTACTGAACATCAGTCCAAAGAGATTTCTCTAATTTATCTTTCACAGCAGAAAGGTTTTTATAATCGGGAAACCGTTGAATAAAATCATGATAAACAAGAAATGAAAGAGGATATCCATCCCATAACGTATCCCAACCAGCAGAAGTTCCTGGTAATAATACCTGTTCAATTGTGTTATTGAAAGTTGGTCCGTCCCACATACTGTTCACAAACTGATCGTGCAGATCAAGAATTTCACTCATTGCATTATCCCTTCTGCTTCCGGTAAGTGAATTAGCATAAGCATATAATTCTTTTACCTGTTGAATATAGGATTCGGAAGTTAGCAACTGATCTGAGAATTTAAAATTAACAGTCCATTTAACACGCGCACTAACCGGCTGCCCGTGAACAAGTGCGGGATTAAACACCAGGTTTTTGGAATAATCTACAGCAGCACTATCCAAAACTTTATAGCCTGATGACTTGACAATCTGTACGTCGTCAACTTTTCCTGTTTTGGAGACCAATAGAACAATTTCAGTTTTTCCGGAGAAACTGTTCTCCTGTGCAGCTTTAGGATACAACAATCTTGGCTGATTCTTAATTGTTGGATTAGTAAATCCTGCATTCTGCAATTCATCGTAATAATTTGAACAGCCGAAATTAATCAGCAGAAATAAGAATGCGAGTATTTTTGTTGTAGTTTTCATAATTAACCTCCCGGTAAAATTATTTTTGATTTTTATTATTTATTTCACAACCAGTTAATCGAAAATCATTTTTTCTTACTATCATTTGTCATTCCGGCGAATGAAATGAGTCCGGAATCTGTTAAAATCCTTTTAGAGAACCGGTCAGATTCCCAACTCCCCCGTTTAACGGGATCGTGGGAATGACTTCACAATACATCAGATCTTCTACAAGTTATTTTTTTATCTGATCAAATAACTTTCCTTTTCGGGATTTATACTTTCTTTAGTTTTGGTAAATTCAAGATTCAGCGCTAAGCAAATCATACTTAACACACTATCAACTTTTTGATTATCAAAAGAACCGGTTAATGATAAATCATTAAGCTTTTTATCATCCAGTACTATCTTTACATCGTAAAACCTTTCAAGCTCTCCTGCAATTTCTTTTAATGATGTACGATTGAACACCAGTTTGTTATTTAGCCAGCCCAGAAGATAATCTGCATTTACATTTTCAGGTGGAGAGGGTTTAGAATTTTTTGTGATTACGCTTTTCTGATCTTTTGATAAGATGACATTTTCATTTTTTTCTTTTATTTGCTCAACATTCACCCGTCCTTCTTTAACGATGACTTTTGTTTTTTCATCTCTCGTCCAGACGTTGAACTCCGTACCAAGAACGGTTATTGTTGCATTCTCTGCTGTAATAATAAAAGGTTTTCCATTTTTAGTAACTGAAAAGAAAGCCTCACCTTCAAGTTTTACTTCCCGGTTCTCCCCAATAAATTTATCAGGGAACTCTATCGCACTGCCCGAATTTAATTTTACCGTCGATCCATCCGGTAATTGAACAGTTTGTTTGTCGTTATTCAAAGTAGAAATTGTCCTTAGTTGTACAATTTCTTCTTTGTTCGATAACAAAAGAATCGTCACTGATATAACAGCTATAAACAATCCTCCAAGTGCCGGTTTCCAGATTGGTGTAAATAAAGATTTTGTAAAAACAAGAATTTTATTAAAGATAGATTCTTTCTCTTTCTCATACTCTTTCTCCTCATCTACTTTTCTTATCTTTTCATTCAATGATTCCCATTCAAAATCGATGTCCGGCAATTCCAGGTTTTCACTAATAGCAGTTCTTTCCCAAACGGATTTTATCTTTTCAAATTCTATCTTGTTCTTTTCTGATTGTGCTAGTAGTTTATCCAATAATTGTTTTTCTGATTCATCGATATTCTCGGTTATCGATTTAACACAAAGCTTTCTGAATTCGGTTTTGTTCATTTAAATCTTTCTATTGTTTTCTAATTATTAATACAGTTGAAAAGAGAAAAACCCTACCTACTGATATCATTTATCTGTTCTATTATGTATACAGGAATTAAGTTGGTGTTTGCCAATACTTAACATTTGACATCTGATAATTCTACTGTTGTAATTGATTTTAATTTTTTTAATAACGACTTTTATTACAAAAGATTTAGAGGATTAAAATGGGTAAACTTCTTAACATCTTTTTTACTACAGCAGTGTACCAATATTCTTATTTTACGGGGAGAGGGGTATGGGAAAAGTAAGTAATGAAGTTAGTATAATTTTCCTCTTACTCAACCTATTCCCCTTAACAAAAGTCCTCCCACAAACTTTTATTATAGAAGGGAATGTTTCTACTAATTCAACAGTCGTTAAATACTCCTCTGTTACTATTATTGATCAAAGAGATGTAAGCAAAAAGTACTCAGCGAATACAAATGGTAGACTCTTACTGCAACAAAACTTTGAGTTGGAATATATTCGCTTCGATCCTTTCAATACAGTTACACAACAAATCAGATTTCAGATACATGAAAGGAAGCCAATATCTATAGCCTTAAACGACCGACCCAATAAAGTGGTGATAAATTTACCAAACTTAGAAATCAACAGGTTTAAATAAGTGTGATTTAATGCAAGGGAATTATATAAGGGAAGATATTTTGTTTCAATTAAATGAAAAATTTGGGTCAGATAATAAAATGAATTATTGACTACTTGATACAACGAGAGTGTAATATTATGAAAAAAATTTTTATCATCAGTTTACTGCTTTCAATTATAATCAATATTAAAACATTACCTCAAACTGAAAATGGCTGGTCAATACCAATATCTATTTGTAATTGGCAAGAAAAATCTACACACTCTGCAAATTCTAATATGTCAATTAGTAAAGAAGGGAAAATTTTTATTGTGTGGGAAAAGCACGACAACTTTGATAACGATGATGCCGCACAGATTTATCTAACAATTTTCAATGGCGTTGAATGGCAACAGCCTATAGCTACAACTAAACCGGGAAAATGGGATTGGACTCCGGATATCGCTGTTGATACGCTCGGAAATCCTCATATCGTTTGGGGAGAATATCTGTCGAGTGAAATTTATTATATATATTATAATGGGCAAAAATGGTCTGAGCCAAAAAATATTTCAGAAGATAGTGGGGAGTCTTACTATCCCAGAATTGCAATAGACCATGCCAATAAACTCCATATCGTTTGGCATGATAACACTCGTGGGGGTGATCCTTCAGTTTACTATCGTTATTATGATGGTTCTCAATGGTCAGAAAAGTTAATTGTTTCTGATACGCTTGAGTATTCCATTTTCCCAAGAATTGCAGTCGATTTACAGGACAATATACACATAACCTGGTGTAGCAGAACAACACCAGATGATAATAGAGATGTGTTTTACAGATGCTGTCTTAAAGGAGAATGGTTACCAATCAAACGTCTTACGTATGATACACTTTATTCAATTGATCCAGTAATTGCATTACTTAAAACCGATTTACCTATAATATTATGGGAACAATTTGAGAATTACCCAAATCCGGTAAAAATCTACTGGTCTGCTTTTAACGGTGAAGACTGGATACAACCGGAAGCCATAGAAAATGAGCCACGAGCTGCATGTCGCAGCGTTACCGTCAGTCCTGAAAACTATATACATGTTGTATTTCTATGTGATACAGTTAAATATACATTCTACAATGGGAATGTTTGGTCGACTCCCATTAATTTGACAAATTCAATTGAATATGAAGACTCGGAACCCCCTATAATAAATTCAGATTATGAAGGAAACATCCATGTTGTTTGGATAAGCTATAATTATATATGGCCATTTACAACGAAAGCAATTTTTTATACACATCATAGCCATATTTCAAGTATAAAAGAAATTGAAGAAATTGCATTACCTTCAAATTTTTCATTGAAACAAAACTATCCAAATCCTTTTAATCCAAATACTATTATAGAATATTCAATTCCAAATGCATCATTCGTTAATCTTGCAGTTTTTGATGCGCTTGGAAGAAAAATTAAAGTACTTGTTAACTCTGAACAAAAATCCGGTACTTATTCTGTTTTATTTGAGGGCTCTACTCTTAGTTCAGGCTGCTATTTCTACCAATTAAAAGTTGACGGATATATAACAACAAAAAAAATGTTGTTACTTCATTAAAGGAGGTGATGTGTTACTAAGTGAGCATAGTTTACTAACTCATGTTTTTAAATAATATTTTATTAATGGAGGTTTCTTATGTTAAAAAAATTTTTCCACTTAATAATCGTGGTGATCCTATCTTCATCGTTCAATCTTGCCCAGCAGTATTACGCTGTACTAATTACTGGTGATACACCGGAGGGTTATGCCCAATCACCAAAGAATTACAATGGAGGTGATATGTATAGTGGTTATGACGAATTCTGGAATGATACTTTCTTAATGTGGGAACTACTTCATAATTATGGATTTGCCGATGATCACATTTATGTTTTATATGGCTACGGAAATGACTATCAATCTCAAAATCCAAGATATCGCCATCCAAATTTTCCCTCTCAACAAATCACAAGTTTCTCAGCTTATATATCTGATGTACAAAATATCTTTAACTGGCTTGCTAACGGAAACACATCCTATAACATACCCAAGTTGACTAACAATGATATACTTTTCATCTGGACATTTGACCATGGAACGTCAAGTGGAGGTCATTCCGCTTTATGTTTAATGGACGGTATAATGTGGGATTATGATTTTGCTTCTTACGTTAATCCCATTTCTTGTCAGAAAAGAATTATTTTAATGCAGCAATGCAGGAGTGGTGGTTTTATTGATGACCTTCAAGACTCAAAGACAGTAATCCTAACAGCTTGTAGTAGTACTGAGGAAGCTTGGCGAGCTGACGATATAAGCCCTGATGGAAGTGACTCCAATGAAAATGAACTTTATAATGGTTCCTATTATCATCACGGTGAGTTTAATTATCATGTTATTAATGCGTTCAACACCAAGACAATAATCGGGAATTCAATTTCTTCAGACATAGATAATAACGGAGGGATATCCGTACTTGAATCAAAAACCTGGGAATTTAATCACGATTCAAGGTATGCAAGTGGTGTAAGTCATCCTCAATATTCAGATCAGGGTAGTTTAGGATCAGCTTCATTTGTTTACCGTCTTATGGACCTTGCATATACAAACAAATCCGTTAACCAAACCGCTACAGGGCAAAACAATGGACGTAATCTAGTTAGAGACAACTCTGGCAACTACCATTTGATATTTGCCTCTGACGGAGAAATATTTTATCATAAAATGACCGCAGGTAATACCTGGTTAACTCCAATAAGATTAAGCACCGGTAATGGAAATAATAATTATCCGTCTATTTCGCAAAGCGGGGGAAGGATCTATGTTACCTGGCAAAGAAATGCAAGCGGTAATAATTATGATATCTATTTTGCAGCTAGCCCGAATGGCGGTACGAGCTGGAACACTAGATATATATTAAACTCTGTTACGACAACTACCGAACCACTTCCCTCAATTCAAGCGGCATCAAGTTATGAAATGGTTGTTTTTTGCTATGGAAGCGGGATAAAAAGTTACTGGAGCTATTATACAACTCCCTATAATCAATATTACTGGACTATAAGAACAGTGGGCTTTTCAACAAGCTACTCACCTACAATTACTTCCGCATATCAAAGTCCGACATATTATTTTCCTTTGGCTATAGCAAATAGTTCAGATAATCACATCTATTACTATTATTTTAATCCGTCAACTACATATTGGAACGGAGGTCCTAACAATTTATCCTCTATTGTGCCCGGATCGAATGCTGTTCATATAACTCCTTCGATAACTTCCATTCCAGGAACTTCACAAATTCACGTAGCATGGAAAAAACTTATTGGATCCGGTTCTTCTATTTACGATTATTTAATTATTCACCGCAAATCAACAAATTATTATTCCTGGCCAAATGAGTGGTTTGGAACATATTATTGTAGCCAGGAAAATCCTTCAATTACAGCATTAGCGACAAATAAAGTTGATCTGTTATATCACAGCCCTTCGCAATTTGGAACTCAATACGTTTATAAAATGAGATTCAATGGCTCTTCCTGGAGCTCGCCAACCAGTATAGCAAGTAATGGAAGATATCCTTCAGTATCATCAGGCAGCACAACTGGAAAATATGTTTGGACAAGTGGTTCTAGCTTGCCATATACAGTAATGTTAAGTTCAGAGACATTACAAAAAGAATTAGAAATAAATCCCCTCGATTATTATTCCCGTTCCATTGCATGGTTAGATAGTTCAGGCTCATTTTTAGAGGTTAGGCTTCACCCCATATATTTGAAGATGAATGATGGAACCGAACAAAGAATAGATATAATACCTGCTTCTCTTGATACTTTTAATCTTACACAAGAGAATTCATTTAATCTGCTTTCATCAGTTCCATTCCAAATACCGGCAAACACTGAAGAGATAGTTTTTGATTATTCTATTTCTGCAGAAGGTATAGACAATGTATTGGATAATAGGATTGATAAACTTCAACCTACATTTAACTTGGTAAATAATAGTGAAGAAATACTTACTACTTCTACTGAAAGCTATTCAATAAATTCAGGCAGACTGCAGGAAACAAGACAACAGTTTGCAATGTCAGTAAATGAAATAGACAACAAACAGGTCTTACAAGCAGCAATAAGATTAAATGGTTTGATTCCTAAAAAAGGAACGTTTGCAAGTTTAGGTCATATCTTTGACTATACAACTCTTGAAACTAAAGAAAATGAAGGTAAGATTGCAATCTCTGAGACCGAACAGATCAAAGAGTTATCAATACAGAATTATCCAAACCCATTTAATCCAATTACTATAATTCGGTATCAAATGCCTAAGGATGAATTTGTAACATTAAGAGTATATGATATACTTGGAAGGGAAATTACTACACTTGTTAATGAAGAAAAACCAGCAGGTACTTATTCAGTAAATTTCAATGCTTCTAATCTTGCCAGTGGTATATATTTCTATAAAATTTCAGCAGGCAATTTTTCACAAACAAAGAAGATGCTCCTACTACGATAAATCTTCTTAGAACCGGTC
Organism: bacterium BMS3Abin03; assembly: GCA_022340715.1. Classification (GTDB taxonomy): domain Bacteria; phylum Bacteroidota; class Ignavibacteria; order Ignavibacteriales; family Ignavibacteriaceae; genus BMS3ABIN03. Next base: position 16,039 of record JAJDNK010000049.1, read on the forward strand.
CTCCTTCGTTAATCCGCCACGGCGGATCGAAGGACAGGTCCTACTACGCTAAAGTTTGTAGGGATTTGATAAATCAAATCCCTACTTTTTAATCTCCAAGTTGTAAAACAGTGTGGTCCCTAAAAAATATGATTTTAATATTACGAACAATAACAAATTTTAGAAATGTATTTTTATTATAAATCTGGTTTTTATGGATTGTTCTTGATTTCAATTCCTGCACTGACTTCAGATTTCCATTTAACAATAGTTTGCAATTAAACAGCGACTTAAATAAGAAATTAATATTTCCTGAGTTTATAAAATTATTGACTTTAAATTTTTTAATAACAACTTTTAATACAAAGATTTAAGGAATTAAAAGTGGGTAAATTTCTCAACATCTTTTTATTTTCTAACGCGTACCAATATTCTCATTTTAAGGGGAGAGGGGTATGGGAAAAGTAAGAAATAAAATTTATGCATTACTATTTCTAAAATTTCCTCAGCAAATAGATCAGCTCTTTTTGAATATTCAGCAATTATTTATCATTAAAATATATGTGGAGAAATATGCTTTTGAAATTCAGTATATATGTTATACTCCTAATCGCTACTAATATAATATTTACATTCCTATTATCTTGCAAGGACAACATATCTGAGCCAAAAGTAATGCAAATAAAGACTCTGGGTTTTGAAGACAAATTCGCTCTGCGCATGGTCTTATCAGAACCATATCTTTATGTATGCGCCGGGTCCGATGGTGTATGGAAAAGGAATATCAGACTCGCTGAAAACAGTTGGCAGTATTTAGGACTTCGTGATACATCTCTAGGGAAATATACAAATGTTGGGACCTTGGATATAGATGTACTTGATGATGATATTTTGGTTGCTTACAATGGAAGTACGCCGCACATTGAACCCGATAGTTCCGTTTCCGTATGGCGAAGTACAAATGGGGGCAAAAACTGGTTTCGTTCTGATAGTGGTATTCCCGAAACCATTGAAGATCCATATGAATACAATATCTTCACAAGTCTTCAACGTTCGCCTCACCAGCCAAACATAGTAATAGGGGGAACGGACGTTTATAATTATCGTTCAACTGATGGAGGAAGTAATTGGAGTATGCTTTCCGGTCAGAGAGGTATAGTTGTAGGGAAAGGCTATATACGTTGGCATCCCTTTCAGCCCGGTGAGATTTGGTACTTTGGTGAGACTGCGTTATTTGCTCCATACTGTGGTGCAGGACAAGATTACGGATTAAAAGGAAAAGTCAGCCTGCCTTGGGATTCTTTAGGGTGTACTTACGACGGCGCTGTCTATGATGTTGCATTTGACGTGGACAATCCCGGAATCGTTTACGCCGCTTCAAGTTGCGGTTTACTCAAGACTACCGATGGAGGCTATACGTGGCGAAAAAATGCTTTACAGCTACCTGATAATGGATTTATCTTTCGCATAGTTCATCATCCAACTACTGGAGGTACACTATATCTTGCTGGAGGCAGACAAATTTACGCTACATTTAATGGTGGTTTGAATGTACAAAAAATCGGAGAAATCGAAAAAGGTTTTATTACATCCTTGGTTTGGGACTCAATAGGAAACCAGCTTTTTATTGGAACCACAGAAGGAGGTATCTATAAAATGAGGTTTTAGGTAAGTCTCATAAGAAAAAGAGATTTGTAAAACAGATCAGAACCTTAATAATTACTTTAGAGATTTTACAAAACTAAACATAAAATAATACTCTGAAAGAATTAAAATAATGCGAGTTTTAATTAGCATCCTAATGTTAATATTTTTAGCAGGTTGCTCAAAGGATAATGGAGTAAGTACTGATAATAAAAATGGAAGGTATCAATATCCGGATTATCTTGATGGATATATAACTATCAGTCATTCGTGGTATGAAGCTTGTGAAAACCCAGATTTCGATACTAGTTCAAAAGAGTTTTTTGCTGGAGATACTGTTTTTGCTAGCATCAGTGAATATTTAGGACCTGAGTGGCAAGCTCCGGAATTAGGTCTGGATGAAACAGCAGAGATTACCTGCTCAAATGGGGATAGCGAAAGATTTAAATTTAATTATCATACCCTCAATGTGTTATTCATATCGATGGTATTTTGCTTGGATTTTCAGGTATAGAGACAAAATATTCTTCATCAATTATCCCGAACAACAATTCCATTGAAGTAAATAAAGATTCAATATTAATTATAGCTCGTTACAAATCTTACTGGACTGGTAACTTCGTTACTGATGCTGCATATATATCATTAAACTAAGAAAAAGATTTTTCTTTTCACTTCCTTAACCAAATTCCTTCCTCAATAAAACAAACACCTTCGTCATTCGTTTCTCAACAGCTTTCACAGAGATATCACATATTTCTGCTATCTCAGTATATTTATATCCTTCTACCCTGCTGAGAATAAAAACAGTTTTAAGCTTTTCGGGCAATCGCTCAATTGCATTCTGAATATCGATTGTATTCTCCTGTTGTTCCGCAACCTTAATTTTTCTTTCATCAAGATCAGTAAGTGAAGACGTTTGAGATGAGCTTAGCTTTCTATAATTAATTACCAGATTGTTAAGTGATCTATAAAGATATGCCTGAATTGATTTTTGAGGATTTAATCTTTCCCTGCCTGTCCAGACTCTGAAGAATAATTCCTGGATAAGATCGCGTGCTGTTTCAATGGAGCGAAGCCTGTAATATGCAAAACGAATCAGCTTTTGAAAATACCTGTAATATAAAATCTTAAATGCAGCGTGATCGTTTTCTTTTATCGCCTCAACTAATTCTTCATCTGCTGTATCATTATTTTTAGATGATAACATTTGTATTTCATCTTTAAATTTTCCTGACTAAAGTAATATATAATTAAACTAAAAAATAATATCTGTTTTTATTGTAGAGCGAAACGCCGTTTCGCTCACGCTAAATCTACTATTTATACAAAAGATCAATTAAGCGATTCAGCGAATCGCTTCACATTAATAATTCTATTTTGAATTTTCCAACAATCCGTTTGCTGCTTCTTTAAAAAATTCTCCGTTATCGGTTAATGTAAAATCATCCCACGATTTAAACATATTTGGATACCAGTCAGAATCAAAAACCCACCATGCCCAGCTAATTCCTTTATCCTCTAAGAATTTAATTATTCTTTCACCGTAATCCCTGTTTGCTTTCATAGATAAATCTCCGAGTACGAAACCGAACTCTGTTGCAAAAACAGGATATTTCCCCGAGGCAAAACCAAAGTCTTCTTCCCATTTCGGTTCCCAGGGAAGTGTACGTTTATGTCCGTATGGATGAGAAACGTAACCGATACCTTCAGCATTAACAGGATCGTAACGCAACGGTGTTAAATCGTAAGCCCAGTCAAGTCCGGCAACTAACGGGACAGTCTCGTTATCAAATGCTCTTATCAGCCTAATCATCTCTTCGTTTATTTCTTTCCATTCATCCCAGGTCATGCTACCAAGCTGCCCGTTAAATAAAGTCGGCTCGTTGAACAACTCATAAAATGCAATCGTATTGTTACCCGTAAAGTGCCGTGCAATTGTCTGCCAGAAACTAAAAGTTTCTGTTAGTGATGTTATGTAATAAGGATCCTGGAAAAGTCCCATTTTTAAATTGCCGATTGAATGCCAGTCAATGATTACATAAAGCCCAAGTTCGGTGCACCAGTTAACTACCTGATCCAAAAGTTCAAGATATTTATTTGGGGTCCTGTTTCTCCAGGCAACCGGGTGAACCGGAATTCTGATAAGATTTGCACCAAGGTCTTTCATTTTTTGAAAAAGTTCTTTATTCCAATGTCCTTCTGCTTCAACTTTATCGGGATCAGCAAAAGCAAGTCCGTGAAATAAAAGTGTATCACCTTCAGAGTTTACAAACCGGTTTCCTTTTACTTTTATTAATGAGAGAGTCGTATTTTGATTTGGTGGGGGTGGTTGTGGCAATTGTGTATTATACCAGTTCGTTATACCGGTTAATTCATTATTGGAAATTTCCTGGGCAGAAGAAAAGTCTAACCCAAACAAAAATAACATTATAGAAAAGACTAATAAATAGTTTTTCATACTCTCACCTTTGATATTAAAAAAATACTCGGATTAATTTTTTATAACACAATTCTATTTATTCCAATTATCAGTTCTAAAAGATGAAGCAGGCAAACCTTCCTTATTAAAAAGTGTTGCTTCATTCGTATTACTCCAGCAGTATCTTACTGAAACAGGATTTTTTATTTCATCATTAGATACAATCAATTTACCGCCATCGATTTTTACCGAAGCTTTCCTGAAAACTTTATCTTCGCCGGCAATTATAAAATTATTTTCACCATTCCGTTCTTTTATCACTAATCCGTCATCTGCATAATCAAACGAAAGAATAATCTTATTGTTTTCTACATTCATAGATTTATAAAGCGGTCCCGAATAAAAAACATTTTTATCATAAGTTTTTGCCAGCGCCCAGCGGGCTAATCTTTCGCCAACATCTTTTTTATCAGCCGGATGAATGTTTCCCGGGTTGCCTATGTCCAGCGTAACTGCCATACCGGTATTAGGAACAGACAAAGTTTTAAGCTGCGATTCGCGGAGAAATTCAGAATGAGACTGTTCTCCATAATCATAAGGCGCTATTTGAACAAAGTAAAACGGAAAATCTCCTTCACCCCAATCTTCCCTCCAATTTTTAATCATCAAAGGAAAGAGAGTTGCATATTGTTTGGGGTTATCTACATTTGCTTCGCCCTGGTACCAGATAACTCCTTTAAGTGAATATGGAACCAGCGGGTGAATCATCCCGTTGTACAATGTAGTCGGAGTATTAGCCGAAAGATCGATTTTCATTTTAGGTCTTGAAGAGTAATCATTTTTATCCGCCCCGAAAACAAAAAACTTTTGGAAACGATATTCTGCAACAGGAAGATATTTCCATTTACCGCTTAAGGATACACTTTCATCGGAATTTAAAGGATGGATTTTCATTAGTTCGGCTTTACCATAAATGCCGCCTCCACCCTGTGT
>JAJDNK010000072.1 GCA_022340715.1 bacterium BMS3Abin03
CTTTCACAAAAAGGATAGTAATATGATATTATTCAAATACCTGCTGGTACTCACTTTTCTCCTTCCCGGTTTTTATGCAATGTCACAGGATAAATCAACCGGGAAAAAAGGGGAAGAAAAGGTTAAAAAAATTCTGTGGGAAGACGGTGTTGAGAATGCTTATCCACGTTGGTCGAGTGACGGAACGAAAATACTTTATCAATCCAACAGAAAGGGCAACTGGCAGATTTACGTAATGGATAAAGACGGATCAAATCAAAAAAGAATAACAAACGATAAATACAACAACAACTTCCCGGACTGGTCGCCGGATAACAATAAAATTGCTTTCGTATCAGATCGCGAAGGTAACGAGGATGTTTATGTTATGAATATGGACGGAACGGGATTAATAAATCTTTCAAAGAATCCGGCAAGGGATATTCATCCTTACTGGGCACCGGATGGAAAGAAGCTTTTGTTCAATTCATCACGCGATGATGAAGACAGTTTTGAGATTTACGAAATAAACGTCGATGGCACCGGATTAAAAAGATTAACAAACTCAAAAGAAGTTGAAACCTGCGCAAGGTTTTCTCCTGATGAAACTAAAATTGTTTATCTCAAGGGAACTCCCGGTGGAAATGATGACATCACTGTGATGGATATCCATAGTAAAGAAGAAATTAATTTATCTAAAAGTGAATCGAACGAAGGCTGGCCGGTATGGACACCGGACGGCGATAAAGTAATTTTCTCATCAAGGTGGTATGGAAACTTCGATCTCTTTTCAATTGATTCCGATGGCAGCAACATGAAACGAATCTCTTTCCCCGAATCGCCTTATTACGATGCAAGAGCCAGCGTTTCTCCAAATGGAACAGAAATAGTTTTTAACAGACAAGCCGAAGGAACGATCGGAATTTTTATACTTAAGCTTGAGTAATGTATTCCCGGGATCAGTGTTCAAGGATCAATGAATTAAATCGCCGGCGGTCACAGAATAGAAGTTAAACCTCTACGAGGTTCTTTAATTTATGGGGTATATTGTTAGTTACAGACGTTATCCCGCCACGCGGGATTTTTTAAGAATTCAGGTGGGAATTTAATATTTGTAAAAGCAGAATCACCCAAATAAAACAGAACACCGTAGGTGTTCAATGTTTAGATGGGAAGTTTCAAACAAAAACTTTGCTATTAAAAATTATCTCTCCAAAGAATATGCTGTAGATACTTTTGCAAGATATTCCTCTTTTTCGCGGTAGTCAAAACCGGATTCGAAAATTGATCTCAGATTTGTCATAAAGTAACTCCAGCCCACCATACAACTCAGGTTATAATTTACCTTGCCGTAGTCATTATCAGCCATGTTGCTTTGTGTAAGCTCAATTTCAGTCATTCCATCCCTTTCATTAAATGTAACGTTTACAACTACATCTTCATCGGAACCGGGCTCTTTTTTCCCGAATGTAAATTTGAAAGATGAGTTATTAACAACATCCAATACTTTCCCTTTCATCTCGTATCCGGTATGGAACAGCCAGGTATATTTATCATTCGGTTTTACAACTTCATCACTTGCTCCTATTTTACCATCCGGTGTTTCGTACTCAGCATCTTTAATGAACCATTCAGTAATTCCTTTAGGTGTAGTCCATTTTATAAACACTTCTTCCAAAGGCGCTTTTATATATTCTTTCTGCCTGAATTTTGTCCACTTATAATCTTCAAGAGGATACGCACTTGGTGCATCAACATGCATTCGCTCAACACCTTTAACTCTTAAGTCGTGTCCGCAATTAATTATTGATTTCATATTATTGATGTGAAACGCCCAGCCCATATTGCAGCTAATGTGGTAATAAACACGACCGAACTTGCTATCGGACATATTATCCTGCAGTATATCAAACCATACCTTGCCATCCTGTTCATGAAATGTAACTGTTACAGTTACATCTTCATTAGAACCCGGATCGTTTTCACCAAAGGTAAATTTGAAAAGAGAGTCTTCAACAACATCGAGCACAACACCGTCTACAGTAGAACCTTTGTGAAAAATCCATTTATATTTATCTCCTTTTTGAACCACTTCATCCGGTTTTCTTATCGCCCCGTTTTTACTTTCATACGTAGCAAACTCTATGAACCATTCTGTAATACCTCCCGGTGTAGCCCATTTTCTGAAGAGTTCTTTTGCAGATGAATTGTTTATATAAATTCTTCTTTTGAAATACGTCCAATCGTAATTTTTCCCGGTCATTTAAATAAAAGATTAATTCTTTTGGGAGAATATAAAATTATAGCGATAATACTAAAAAAATCCGCAAACAATCAAACAGAAAAATACGGGTTTTTATAAGATGTGTTCTTATTATTTATTTTATCACCGTAAAACTTCAGCCCTCATTGCTTTCACACATTCGGGGTATTTAGTACAATATACTGAGGATTATATTCAAACCCGGGATGGCGGGATAATCAAATAAAAATTTTATCATCCCGTTTTATTGCTTCGGGAGACTTTTTGAAGCCACGTGCAATAAAAATTAAAAGATTGTTCTCGTAAGGCACGGCATACTTCGTTTTATAATAACCGGCAACTTCAACTGAATCAAAAGATTCAAGATGGTCCTCAAGCTTGCCGCCGATAATAATTATTGTATCCGGTCTCCTTTGTTCGTTCCACCAGTACCAGTAGCTGTTGTGGGGAGAAACTACATCCGGCAGCTTATATTTACTTTTATAATATTCAATTGCACCGGCTTCACCGGAATTTCGGCAGTAGACAATCGTATTTTTTCTTATTTCTTCAGGAATCGTTAGATAAACTTCCGAGACTTTTCTCGCCAGATCATTCCAGCCAAACATATTTGCACAGAACATCGATAACCGATCTAATCTCCTGTTTTCTCCACCGGAAGTTTTTAATCCCAGCAACGACTGATACCCGATAAATTTATCAACCGGTAAAAAAGGATGAGCAAGCGGGGCTAACAAAATTCCTAGAACAACCACGGGAATAACCAGTGCATATTTTAATCTTCTTAATCTTGCATTCCATTTCACTATCATTATAGCCCCGCCGGCAAAGAGTACCTGGAAAGCCGGTGCTATGTATTCTCCTTTACTATGCCATTCAATAAAAAGAACTGAAAGAGTAACCAGCCAGATATAACCAAGTGCACGGTACTGCCTGGCATTCTTTTCAAAGAAATAAAATAACAACCCCGGCAGCCACACTATAACCGAAACAGGATTTAGAATCAGAAAGAGATCGAAAACAAATGAAACAGGAGATAAATCGCCATACCTGCCTGAGGCTGCACTTTTAATAAATTCTATGTGTGCAAAATCGTGTACTAAATTCCAGATGATATATGGTGAAAAAATAAGAACAGCAATACCTGCCGCGATGTAAGGATATTTTGTTCTGAGATCTTCTCTCATCGGTGTAAAAACGGTTCCGGCTAAAATTCCCGCACCCAACCAGAGCATACTCGTTTTATTCAGCAATCCAAATCCGATTACAACTCCAAGTGTGTACCAGAGTTGCCTGTTCTCCGACTGAATTATACCTAAGTAAATGTAAGCAGATAAAATCCAGAAGAAGAAATCGAAAACATCCATTGAGTATATGGTGCTGGCACTGAGGAAAACCGGGGTAAGCATAAATGTTAAGGTTGTGATAATTACAGCGTTCTTACCCCCACCGAGTTTTACCGTAAACAACCCGATCATAAAAACAGTTGCAGAGCTGACTATGGCGGGTAAAATTCTTATAACGAAAAGAGAATCACCAAAAAGAAACTTCCACAATGCAAGAATCCAAATAGACAACGGCGGATTATCCACGTACCCGAAATCCAGATGATTGGTACAAGCGATGTAATAAAGCTCATCCCCTGAAATACCATAATTAATGAAAGAGACAGATAAAAAATATAATAACAGGTTTACAAGAGAGATTAATAAAAGAATACTGAAAATTTCTTCATTCGTATTTCTGATCTGATTTTTCATTTGTATGCCGCCAATTACTCATCCTCTGTTTACATTTTTCGATCTATTAAAGGAGGGCTTTTTAAACTTAATCCTTAAAGGTGCTCATCCGGGATTAATAAACGTAATTTGTATAAAATTCATTGAATTATGATTCTCTTTTTGGAATTCCTGTAATACCTGCGGACAAAATATCATATTTCGCCGTAGCAAGAATCATTCCGTGTACAGAAACGGGCTAAATAAATACTTTATCGCTATTCCTGATCTCTTTAACCGATCTTTTAAACCCCCTGCCGATAAAAATGGTGAAATTATTTTCGTATGGCATGACATACCTGGTTTTATAGGCCGCAACGGAATCTACCTGTTCGAGTGATGAGAGATGATCTTCCAGATTTCCGCCAATTATTATTATAGTAGTAGGATTCTTTACTTCATCCCACCAGTACCAGTAATTGTTATGCGGACAAACAACCTTCGGCAACGGATACTTCTTGCTGTAATATTCAACAGCACCTGCCTTGCCGTAGTTATTGCAGTAAACAACTGTCGTTTCTCTTTCTTTCTCAGGGATTGTCAGGTAAACATCGGAAACTTTCTTTGCCATTTTCTCCCACCCGAACATATCGCTGTAGAATTGAGGCATAGTAGTTTCTATTCCTTCGTTAACCGGTGACTTTAACCCGACAAAGTCCTGGTACTCCAAAAATTTTTCCGGTGGCAACAGCGGACGCGCAAAAGGAACTATTAAAATACCTGTTAAAACAAGGGGTACGACCACAACATATTTTATCCATTCACGATGACGGATCAGGCTCCATTCTTCCAGCATCACTGCACCGCCTGCAAATAGGATTTGATAACCTGCAGCAATGTACTCGCCCTTACTGTGCCAGTTGATAACAAGAATTACAAAAGTTGTTAACCATATAAACCCGGGTGCACGATATTTCTTTCCCGTCTTGCTGAAGAAAAAGAAAAATATTCCCGATAACCAAAGTAAAACCGATCCGGGATTGAGTATTAAAATCTGGTCGAGTATAAAAGATATTGGTGTTAACTCACCGTATTTCCTGTTTGCCGCGTTTCTCATAAACTCAAGATGTGCAAAATCGTGAGTGAAGTTCCAGATGATAAACGGTGAAAAAATTATCAGTGCAATTGCTGCAGCTATGTATGGATATTTTGACTTGAGTTCTTTTCTTAAAGGAGTTAAAAGTATCCCGATAAAAATTCCCGCACAAAGCCAAATCATGCTTGTTTTGTTCAACAAACCAAGTCCGAGAACAATTCCAAGAATTATCCAGAGTCTTTTATTCTCTTCCTGGATTATTCTTAAAAAGATATATGCGGAAGTAATCCAGAAAAGGTAATCGAAAACGTTCATCGAATAGATCGTATTCATACCAAGAAAAACCGGTGTTAGCATCAAGACTACTGTTGAGATAAGCACTGCAATTTTACCACCACCAAGTCTCGCAGTAAATAATCCAATCATAAATATAGTAGCTGAAGAAATAATTGCAGGAACGAGTCTTATCACAAACATAGAATCACCGAAAAGAAATTTCCAGAATGCAAGCACTGCAATTGATAATGGTGGGTGATCAACATAACCGAAATCCAGCCGGTTTGCACAGGCAATATAATAGAGCTCATCACGGAAAATTCCGTAACTGAAAAATGCAGTGGTTATGATATAGATGAGAAAATTAATTAATGAAACAGTGAGGATTATAGTCAGGATACTTTTGTCAGTTTTTTTTTGCATAATTTAAAACCCGTATAATGATAAAACCAAATAACTTTAGATCTTCCACCAGAAAAATATTAATAATTTTGAAGTGGTATAACAATATTAACAGAATATTCGAAAAGAATTATTCTGCTTTTGATAAGCAGCGCTGTGTGAGTTTAGATGGTTTTTATCAGCAAATATTAACTATTACTGAAATACTTGTGGTAAATCCTATAAATGTAAATGAAGAATCAGGTTTTTTGTTTCTTCTTAGTTGCAGCAGGAAATAAAATGTTGTTAAGAATTAATCTATAGCCGGGTGAGTTTTTATAAAGTGCAAGATCGGTTGGCGGATCGCCTACAGCATGCTGATAATCTTCGGGATCGTGACCACCATAGAAGGTGAACGTTCCTCTGCCAAAATTCCCATGAATATATTTCACCTGGTCTGTTCCCTCTCTCTCTCCGAGAATTATCACATCACTCTTTATCCTGCTCTTTCTAAACATAGTTGTCTGCCCCATAAATCCTCTTATTACATTCACATGATCCTGAGTGAGCATGGTTGGAACAGGATCGTACTTGGCAGAAAAATCGAATAAAGTGAAATAGTCGTTATCAAAATTTCCAATCTCCGCCGGTTGAATATCGATATCGCTGTATTCATAAACGTAAGGATTCATTTCCAGTACAAAATCCTTGAACGCAAGTGTATTGTTATAATCTAATTTTTGCTGAGCATCAGGATCAGCAGCATCGCCATCATACATCTGAGCAACAATGTCTACATTCTGTGCAGCAAGAGCAATATCATAACTGTCTGTTGCTGAACACATAGCAAAGAGAAATCCGCCCTGACCAACATAATTTTTAATTGTTTGCGCAACAGCTTTCATCATATTTGAAACTTTTTTAAACCCGTTCTTTTTTGCATCCTTTTCATACTGAAGCTGCTGATCGATATACCACTGTGCATTGCTGAAGCTTGCATAAAATTTTCCGTACTGTCCTGTAAAATCTTCGTGATGAAGATGAAGCCAGTCGTATTTCTTAAGATCGCCCTGAAGAATTTCATCGTTCCAGATTTTATCATAAGGTACTTTAGCGTATTCGAGTGCAAGTGTAACGGCGTCGTCCCACGGTTGAAATCCCGGCGGAACATATACAGCTATTTTTGGTGCCTTCTCCAAACGAACGACATCCATGTTATTTTCATCACTCTGAACGAAAGCATAAATGTCTGCTGCTTCCGAAAGCGATACCTCATCGAATGCAACACCTTCAAGCCTGCACTCAGCAGCAATTTTATCGTCATAATCCAGGAGGAACGATCCGCCTTTGTAGTTAAGAAGCCAGTCCGCTTTTAATCCTCTTTCAAGCGCATGAAAAGTAATTCCATATGCTTTAAGATGATCTGTTTGATTAAGATCCATGTAAATTAAAATTTTGGATTGTGATAAAACCGAAAAGGAAGTAAGGGAAAAGAATAAAACAATATTTAAAAAAACTACACGTATCATAGTCAAACGAAAAGGCAAACCGATGAGTTAATCTTTTAAGAAATTAGCAAATAATTTTATGCGGATTTTTTGTCTGTTTTGAAAAAGAGCGGATCTTTACCGTACTCTATTACATCCTTAGTGATCATACACTTTTCGATATTCTTCTTATCCGGCAGATCGTACATAATATCGAGCATTAAATCTTCCACAATAGAACGCAGTGCGCGGGCGCCTGTTTTTCTTTCCATAGCCTTCTGAACGATAGCGTCAATTGCAAATGGATCAAACTCAAGCTCAATACCCTCCATCAAAAACAATTTTTTGTATTGTTTGATGATTGCGTTTCTCGGTTCGGTAAGAATATTTTTCATCGCTTCCTCAGATAAAGAATGAAGCGGTGCAATAACAGGTATTCTGCCAATAAGTTCGGGAATGAGCCCGTATTTTAATAAATCTTCCGGCTGAATATATTTTAACAGGTCGTCTTCACCCTTTTTATCTTTCAGATCGGAAGTGAAGCCCATTTTATTTTTATTAATTCTGGTCGCAATTATTTTATCGATTCCGTCGAATGCACCACCGACGATGAACAAAATATTCTTGGTGTTCAGATTGATCAGACTTTGTTCGGGATGTTTTCTTCCACCTTTAGGCGGGATGCCTGCAATCGTTCCTTCAAGAATTTTCAACAATGCCTGCTGAACACCTTCGCCGGATACATCTCTTGTGATTGAGGTGCTTTCACTTTTGCGTGCTATTTTATCTATTTCATCGATGTACACTATTCCTTTTTGTGCTCGGTCCAAATTATAATCTGCAGCCTGCAGCAAATGAACTAAGACTGTTTCAACATCGTCGCCAACGTAACCAGCTTCGGTAAGTGTAGTTGCGTCAGCAATTGCAAAAGGAACGTCGAGTATCTTTGCAAGAGTTTGTGCAAGCAAAGTTTTTCCTACACCGGTCGGACCAATTAATAAGATGTTGCTTTTTTCTATTTCAACATCATCGAGCTCAAAAAAAGTAGATTTTGAGTTTATTCTTTTATAGTGATTATAAACCGCAACCGAGAGAACTTTCTTGGCTTTTTCCTGGCCGATAACATACTCATCAAGTGCTTTTCTTATTGATTGTGGTGTATGTTTTTGTCGTTCAGTTGTTTTGGAATTGTTATATGCGGCAAGATTATTTTTTAAAATATCGACACTGCTTGAAATACAAATATCGCAGATGTAAACATCGGGTCCGGCAATCATACTGCCGACTTCACTGCCGTCTCTTCCACAAAACGAGCATTTAACAATTCTCTGGTTCTGTTTTTTAGACATTACAAATTCCTAACTAATTTTACCCTTCAATTTATTAATTGCACTTCTTGCGTCATCAAGATAAATTGATGAGGGAAACTTCGCAAGCAGTTTTTCATACATTTCAATTGCTTTAGCATTATCTTTCATCCCATTCTGATAAATTTGACCGAGTAAATATAAGGCTTTATCAGCATAGATGTTTTTATCACCTTCATCAACTATTTTATTCAATAATTCGATTGACTGCGGATAATCATCCAGCGCAAGCTGCATTTCTGCGAAACGAAAACTCGCAATAGAATGAAGTATAAAAGCTTTCGGGTCGCCTGCAACCAGACTGTATTTTTTTGCAGCCTCATCAAATTCTTTCTGATCAGCTAAAAATTCAGCATCAGCAAAAAGTACAAGGTTAGACGAATCATATTTGGCTGAGTTCAACAGCATCGATAGCTCTAATGCATCGTTTGCATTATCATCCTTAAGGTTTTTTATTACTTCGGATAATAATTTCTTTGTCTTATCAAAATCATTTCTGTAAAGATTGATCTTTGCGAGATTGAACTTGGCTTTATTCAGGTCATCCGGCTTTACCCTGGGCAGAGTTGTTATCTGCTGAAAATCTTTTTCCGATTCTGTAAGATCCCCGTTAATCAAAGCGATATTTCCAAGCTCATTGTATGCTTCTGCCGTATTATTGGACATTTTAGTTTCATCAACAATTTTGTTGAAATATTCAGCAGCTTCCTTCTGTTTGTTCTGTAGGTAAAATTTGATCATGCCTATCCTCAGTAACGCTTCGTAAGCTATCTCCGAATTTTTATACAAATTTGCTATTTCATTAAATGCAGAAATCACTTTTTCAACTTCCTGGGAATCATAAGATTTTAATCCGAAGTACGGCTTCCAGACAGGGACCTGTTTGATATAGTTGTTCATTAAATCTGCTTCCAGGCATTTTGCATAGCCGAGCTTAACGGATGGAACAATCGGGGAAGCGGGATATCTTTCTAATATTTTCTCATAGACTTTCTCAGATAAGTCATATTGTCCTTCACCTAAAAGAAAATCTGCAAACGATTTTAACTCGTGACCTTTGCCTGATTGTTTTTCATCTATGTTGTTATAAATATCGTAAGCTTTCTGATACTCTTTACCTTCAGTATATAATTTGGCAAGAAGATGTGAGAAACTCAGGTTGTCTCCGGATAAATGTATTTCAACTACGGAAGTAAATTGTTTTAAAGCATCCGGCTTGTTCGCATTCGCAAGCATTTTGGTTTCTATTGTCTGTAGTTGCTGCGGTTCGGTTGAAAGTATGGAACAATATTCTTCTGCTGCATTTTCAAATTGCATGGTAATAGTGTAAAGCTGACCAAGATCGTATGAGAAAAATATTTTATCTTTCGCTACCGCTTTCCCTTTCTTATAAAGATCAATTGCTTTTTCAAATGCTCTTCTTTCAACTGCATAGGATGCAATGGTTCTGTAAAAGGCTGGGTTAGACCCCAATATCGCGAAAGGCTCATCCCAAACTTCAAGTGCTTTTTGTTCATTTCCCATCATATAGTAAGTGGAACCGAGCATCCCGTATAAGTTGATATCGTTCTTTCGTCTTTCAAGTTCATGCTCAAGCAAATCTACCGATGCTGCATAATTTTTCGATTGTACATATACCCTGTTAAGAGACATAAAATAGACATTGTTGTCAGGATTTACCTCATAAAGTTCGGCATAAAGTTTGGCAGCCTTGGTTAGTTCACCAGCCTGTTCAAAACTCTGTGCGAGTGCAAATTTGTTCATCAGTTGATTGTTATTCTGAGCAAGGGAGAGAAATGAAAACAAACCTGTAATTATTAGACTTCTTTTTAACATAATTCTAAAATAGTAAATCTGAACAAGGTATCAAGGGAAATAATGAGAGAATGGACCTAAAATTACTAATATAAGTAACCCACGACTGAAGTCGTGGATTACTTAATAGCCATACGGAATTCTGACCTGTTGATTTGTTTGCTTAACGCAGGTATTTTTATTTTCAACCCAACTTAAATAAAATTGGAATTGATACCTGTACCTTTACCGGTTTACCCCCAAGCTTACCAGGGGTAAACTTTGTTTTGGTAACAGCATTTATAGCTGCTTTATCGCAGCCATAACCTATACCTTTTAACAGCTTTACGTGATCGACTGTTCCGTTTTCATTAATAAACGCGTTGACAAAAACCTTACCTTCAACACCTTCATTTTTTGCCTTTTCAGGATAAACAATTTTCTCCTGGATAGCTTTTATTCCACCAACCGGCATCGGCATTTCATCAACTTTAACCAAATAATCGTCTCCATTAAAATCCATATCAAAATTTCCCATATCGACTATTTTATCTGCCAATTCCACTCTTGGTTTCCCGTTCCAGTTGGTAAGGTACACGTTTAGATCTTTTCTATATTTAACATTTTTTCCCGATAAAGTTGCCGGATCAAATTTCCATTTTTCCATTTCCGGAATCAGCAATTTTGTTATGTCGCTTTGGGGAGAATACACCCTTCCTTCCGGAAGATCGATTTTTATACTTTTTATTTTTTCAATCTTCCCGTTCTCACTTATATAAAGCCTGTAACTGAAAGAATAAACAGAAGCAGTGGCTTCTTTTTCCTGCCCAAGTTTTTCTACAATGTTTTTGAAAGTTTCCTTCATCTCATCATTAAAAGATTCATCAACGGGTACAGCAGGTACCGTTACTTCTGATTCGGGAAGATATTCTTTATCGTAGTTTTCAATTACTTCTATTTTTTGTGAATTTTCTTTACACGCAAATAAAAGCAGTACGATGACTAAAGAAATTAAGAGGGTTTTCATTTTAACCTCACAGTTTTGGTGTTATTGTGATTTTATTTTTTAACTGTCCTGTAACTTCAACAGCCGGTATACTGTTGTATAACATTTCGATTGTTTTATTCTGAACCTGCAATTGATTTGATATGATCTCAAACCTATCCTGGTAACTATCGAACTTCAGGAAAATGTATGTGCAAAGTATCAGGAGAATGGCTGCAAATGCATATGGAAGTTTTGTCGTTAAAAAACTTCCTGACTGCAGTTGAACTTTTTTTCTCTGTTTGCTCGTAATCGATTTAACAATTTTTTCTT
Source organism: bacterium BMS3Abin03 (assembly GCA_022340715.1). Lineage (GTDB taxonomy): Bacteria > Bacteroidota > Ignavibacteria > Ignavibacteriales > Ignavibacteriaceae > BMS3ABIN03. The sequence continues at coordinate 11,680 of JAJDNK010000072.1, forward strand.
CAAGTTGATCAGGTATTTCTTCTGTTGTTTCAGTAATGTTCATTTTCAGAATTTGCAAACTTCTAAAGTACTCACGTGCATCTTTGTCCTGCGACAAAAGCACAAACAACAAAGCTTCTTCTTTCCTATCAAGCTCACCATCTATATAAAGATTTATCATTTCTGATGTTTCTTTATTCATTTTCATTTTCCTTCTAATTAAAAATTCTTTTTGATAATCTTTTCATAAGCTTTTGTCTTGTTTTATATAACCTGCTTTTAACAAGTTCCACATCGATGCTCATGACCTCGGCAATTTCTTTATAATTCATTCCGATATATTCTTTAAGAATAAAAACTTCTTTCTGTTCGTCCGGCAATGTGTCAAGCTCTTTTAATATCATTTTTTTCAACTCGCGCATATCGAATTCATACTCAAGACTGACCGGCGATTCCACTTCCACATCATCTATATCTTCACTTTTATCCACTGCTTTTCTCTTTGCGCTTCTGAAATGTGTGTACATTTCATTTCTTGCTGTAGTTATCAGCCAGAAGTTCACGCTTTCTTTATTGTGAATCCGGTCCAGGTTTTCATATAATTTCAAAAAGACATTTTGCACCACATCTTCAGCAAGCATAGTATCGGATGTCATCCTAAGAACGTAATTGAAAATCTTCTTTTTATACCTGTTAAAAAGAATTGTAAACCCGATTATATTTTTCTGATCCTCTTTCAAACAGAATTATCCGTGTTATTTAAAAGATGCCGTTACTCTCGAAATGTTGCTGGTGCTTGTAATATTTCGTTT
>JAJDNK010000073.1 GCA_022340715.1 bacterium BMS3Abin03
AGGAAAAAGTATCTTCCGTTCGCTACTGGCAGATACATGATGATTGTGTTGGAAAATTTACCGGAGCGCAAAAAACCTTATCCTACGATTCAACAGTGAACGATTATGGCGTGGAAATCGCGTCGGAATTAAATATTGCCCAATTGGATACATCGGCTGCCTGGGTATGGAATAGTATAGGTGGCAGCGGTACAGCCGATTATAAAGGCACCATTCAAAGTATAGCTCTGTCTGATTTTCTTTCCGGTTATTTTGCCTTTGGCGATGCAACCGGAGGCGCAGATATCTCTCTGCCGGTTCTGCTTTCGCTATTTGAATTGTCGGAAAATAAGGGTGAAGTATCATTGAACTGGAGAACGGAATCGGAAATTAATAACCGGTACTGGCTCATTCAGAAAAAAGAAGTTGCCCCGGAAGACAGTTTTATTGTTGATTCGGAAGAGATAAATTCAGATCAATACAAAACCATTGCCCGGTGTGAAGGTCAGGGGACAAAATCAACAGAAACAGAATATAGTTATCTGGATAAAGATGTAACTGTTGGTAAAGAATACACATACCGATTAGTTGATGTTTCAATCAACGGCCGCAAACATTTTCATGATGCCCAGTCTGTATTAATTGAATTACCGGCGCGATATGAATTATTCCAAAATTATCCTAATCCTTTTAATCCGGTTACCAATATTACTTATCAACTACCAGTAAATTCTGATGTACAACTTAGTATATATAATATACTAGGACAAAGAATGGCCACTTTAGTAAACAAAAGGCAGGAGGCTGGTTACTACAAATTAAAATGGACAGGGAAAAATGGATCGGGTGTTAAACTGTCGAGCGGAATGTATGTACTGGTTATACAGGCAAAGAGTGTCCAAAAAGATGTTAAGAAAAATTTTGCCAAATCAAAAAAACTTGTAATACTCAAGTAGGGTAAGTCTGTTGAAGAATTTCTTGAAAGTGCTCAAACAATTTAGTGTAAAAGTTATAGCTAAAATGATAATTGAACAGGAGCTGATTGTGAAATTACTTGTTATTCCTGTTATTGTGATTATAAACTATTTATCAATGTGGTACGTATGTGGATTTATAGGTCTGGATGGAATAAAACCAATCGGCTGTATAGATGCCTATGGTTATGTTTTTCCGCCCAATTGGTTTTTAGTAGTGATATTATTTCTTTCGGTGGTTGAATATGTTGCACTTATAACATTGTTCACATTAAAACAGATAGATGAGAAGAATTGATCTCATCCCTCTCTTCTATCTGATAATTGTTCACATTTATGCTGCATTAGGCAGAAGTATTTCAAATTCGCAAAATTTATTTGGATCAAAATGGACATTGATTTGTCCTTTATATTCACTCAAACGATGCTTAACGCCATCCATGCCAACGCCGCGCCCGGATACCATATCCACTTTCTCCGATGTAGTTATACCGGATGCAAAGATCAAATCCGCCAGTTGTTGATTATCCCATTTATCAACTTCTTCTGGTTTCCACTTACCAGATTCAATGGCACGTTGCTTTAATTTCTGTAACTGTAGACCACGACCATCATCTCTAAATTTTAGTCCGACCGAACCATTATGGGTGAAGGTGGATATTTCTATTACACCAAATTCCGGTTTTTGAAGTTTTTGTCGTTCTTCAGGTGTTTCGATACCATGTGAAATGGAATTACGAACTAACTGAATGAGAACTTCTTTTATGAGCAGATGATATCTCTCCGGAATGATATCACGCTTGAAGTTTTTATAATCAAATTTAATCTTCTTGCCAAGATCACTGCTAAAACTGTTAATTAAATTTTCAAGAGAGTGCAATAACATACCTGCATCGGTCCGTTGAGTTTTATCTTTATGGGAAAGAACCTTGCCGATTTTTTCAATAATCGTCTCCATCTCTATCATGCCGTTTTGAATCTCGGTTAAGCGTTTGCGTAAGGGTTGAATATCCTTATCTGTAATATTCTTGGTGGTTTTTAATAGATCAGATACATGGTCCTCAAACTTATGCGCCTGTTCTGCAAAAAAATCAATATTTAATAATCTGGCGTTCCCCTTGACCAAATGAATGGATCGTTGGACTTTAACTAACAGGTTATGAAAATCATCAATTTCATCGTGATTCATGATATCATCAATGAAATTCAATTCTCTGTTAGCACTTTCACTGAAATCACTAAGCATCTTAGGTTCCACATCCAGAATACTCAACATCAATTGTAGTAATTTTTCTCTTCGTGCTTCTTCTTCTTTTAATTGCTGTGCTAATAATATTTGCTGGGTTACATCGCGTACAGTTACTATGAGTTCAATTTTTTTAGATTTTTTTGATTTAATTCTTCTGAAAGTAAAATTTAAATATTTATTTGTAGTAGCCTCTTTATCTTTAAACGTAAATTTTAAATCAACTAGCGGATTTAGATCGGCAATCTGAGTATCATCAACATTATAATCGAACATGAGTTCAAGATAATTTTTTGTATTTTCAACTTCTTCTGCAGGAATTTTATCCTTTAAAAATTTTACAATATTTAATTGAGCAAGTTTCTTCTTGTTAAAAATAGCTTCAAGAACAGCAGAATACTGGGATGAAATTTCCAGTTTTTTATCTAACAGGAAGAAACCTTCTTTTACATTTTCAAGAATGTTATCGGTTTCTTTTTTAGCTTCCTCTAAATCTTTCTTGGATAACTCAAGTTCCAGATTGGATTGTGTCAGTTCCTCAGCCTGCACACTCAACTGATGTGTTCTTTCTTCAACCTTTCTTTCCAGTTCTTTTCGATGAGCTTCAATACTACTGACACGGTACTTATAAACCATGTATATTGAACTGATTATGATAAGAAACGCTAATATTCTAAACCATGTTGTTTCCCAGAAGGGGGGTGTAATGATGATTGCAATATGTGCATCTTCTTCATTCCAAACACCATCATTATTGGAACTTTTAACGCGGAATAGATACTTACCGGGATCTAAGTTTGTATACGTTGCCTCGCGTTTATTACCTACATAATTCCATTCTTCTTCAAATCCTTCCATTATATAAGCATAATTGTTGTCTTCCGGGGAATTGTAATGTAAAGCTGCAAATTCAAAAGATAGTACATCGTCCTTGTAAGATAATATCATTTCCTTGGATTCGGTAATTGACTTAGATAAAATTACATTGTCATTCACTTTTTGATTTATAATAATGGACTTGTTTGATATTTTAAAATCGGTTATAACTGTCTGAGGTACAACTGAATTATATTCGATACTATCCGGGTGAAAAATATTGTAACCTTTTACACTGCCAATATACATATTTCCGCTTTCTGGATCTTTATAGATTGCATTCATAGTAAATTCACCAGCTTGTAAACGGCTATAGGCATCAAAGCTTTTAATTTTCCCGGTTTTAGGATTTAAATTTAGTAAATAATTACCACTGGCAATCCACAGGTTACCATTATTATCTTCAGAAATACTCTGAATAGCTTTATCCATTAGACCATCTTCGGCTTTATAATGTACAAAGACAGGTTTATCATTATTCCAGATTAATTTATCCAAACCTGCTGTAGTACCAATCCATAGTTCGTTAGCTGAACTCTGAAGCATGGTAATAATTTTATTATCAATAATACTGGTAGAATCTTTTTCATCATAGACAAAACGGGTAAAATTATTATTGGTTTTATTATAGAGATTTAAGCCTCCCATATCCGTACCAATCCATAGACGACCTTTATGATCTTCAGAAATACAGTAAATGGTATTGCTGCCGAGACTGTTTGGATTGTCCGGATCGTTTTTATATATTTCAAATTTTTTGGTGTCCGGATTAAATTTAGCCAGTCCAGCCTCCCAGCTGCCTAACCAGATGTATCCGTTCTTATCTTCATACATGGATGTGATATGTGTGGTATTCGGATCAGACGGATTGAAAAAGAACCTTTTAAACTGATCCTTTTTATAATCATAAAGATTTAATCCGGATTCAGTTCCTATCCATAATCGGCCCTTTTTATCCTGCAAAACTGCATGGGCGGCATTATCGCTTATGCTATTGGGATTACCCGGATCTTTAAGATAATGACTATATTTAT
>JAJDNK010000074.1 GCA_022340715.1 bacterium BMS3Abin03
TGAATTTTTGGATTCCGTGATATGTGGAACCGAACCACAGATTTTCTTTTGAATCTAACCCTGCCGAAAAAGAATATGATATTTTAGTGATGCCTGCGGTTTCTAAGTGATAGCGGCGAAAAGTTTCATTTTTCGGATCGTATTTTGCAATAATGTTATTTGATACGCCGATCCAGATAAATCCGTCTTCGTCCTCTGCAATAGCATAGCAGTCATTTGTTGGGAGGGTAGTAGAATCATTCGGATCGTTTTTAAATACTTTTATATTATTCCCATCATATCTGTTAAGGCCGTCATTAGTTGAAATCCAGAGAAATCCATTGCTATCCTGAAAGATATAGTTGACTGTTGAGTTAGAAAGTCCTTCGGGGATCGAAATATTTTCAAAGAGGTAATTCACTTGTGCGAAGCTTGAAGGATATATAATTATCAGGAATATGATAACGAAAATTAATGTGCCCAATACACTTTGAAATTTTTCTCTATGATTTATTAAACTATTTTTATCAATAAACATTGGCAAAATCTATTTCACTTTCTTTTTAGATCATCAAGATAAGGGTAATTGAATTATAAACATTGCACCTTTTCCTTCTTCCGATTCCACTTTAATGTTGCCTCCGTGAACTTTTGTTACAATGTCGTAACTGAGAGAAAGACCAAGTCCGGTTCCTTCGCCTGTTGGCTTTGTTGTAAAGAAAGGATTGAATATCTGTCGCTTTATCGATTCAGGGATACCATCCCCATTATCGCCAATTCGGATTTCTACTTTGTCATTTAAATTTTTTGTTGAGACTTTTAATGTTGGTGAGAATTTATTATCACTACCTTTTTTCTTTCTATCATAAGCCGCATAGCAGGCATTATTAATTATGTTTAAGAAAACCCTGCTTATATCTTGCGGAACTACGTTTATTTTTTCTAAAGTTTTATCATAATCTTTTTCAATTGTTATGTTGAATTCTTTATTAGTTGCTCTCATTCCATGGTAAGCAAGATTAACATATTGATCCAACAAATCGTTTATGTCCGTTAAAGTTTTTTCACCTGAAGTTCCTCTTGAATGTAGAAGCATTCCTTTTACTATAGAGTCTGCACGTTTGCCGTGCTGGTTTATCTTTTCAAGATTTTGCTTTAAATCATTAAGGATAGATAAAACTTCTTCTTTATCATTTTTCTCCAATTCTACTTTTATCTCGTCTAACAACTCACCGCTTATCTCGGAAAAGTTGTTTACAAAGTTCAATGGATTTTTAATTTCGTGTGCAATTCCTGCCGTTAGTTCACCGAGTGAAGCCATTTTTTCTGAGTGAACTAATTGTGCCTGGGCAGATTTCAATTCACTCAAAGTTAATTCTATTTTATTTTTTGCCTCTTTAAGATTTTTAAAATCCTCGTAGCGTGCGTAAGCAATTGAAAAAGCTTCGGCTAAAGTTTTTACCAGATCGAGCTTTTCATCTTTGAGCGGAGAAACATCTCCGACGTAAAGCATTCCCTGTGTGAATGGAACAAAGTGAAGATTTAGAGATTCCGGTGGAGTTGATGAGCCCTGGTAAGTTTCAGCATTTTGAACCTGACCAAGTTCCATCATCGATTTTGTCCAGATTATAAATTGTTCTTTGTTCCATTGCTCCTTATAAACTTGTTTCTTTCTCCAATGTTCAACCGTGTTGCTTGTGAGCTCATTTGAAGCAAACGGTAAATTTAAAACGCCAAGTGATTTGCCGTCGGGTGTGGTTAAATAAACCTGAACTTTCTCCTGTGTTTTATTAACAATGAAAACGCCACAACGGATGAAGGGAACTTCAAGAGTTTTGAGTTCACGCCAGATAATAGGTGTAATGCGATTCAGATCTTCTGCAGTCCTCATACTTGCAATTTCACCGCGTATTCTATCTAATGATGCTTGTTTTATTGCTTCGTGAGTTTGTGCTTCTGCTATTTTAAGATCGAGAAATCTCGTGTAGGTTTGTTCAAACACTCCCGCAAAGCGTTTCAACATCGGGATATCAGATCCCTGAAGCTCTTCAACTGTATGCAGCATAACGAATCCATGTGTAAAAAAGAAGTTGTTAAATACCGCAGGTTCCTTAAGTAATAATTGCTTGTCGATAGATTCCGGCTGATATTCTGGTAAATGCATTTTTGCCTTTTCCATCATGTAGCTTGTCCACTCAACTCTTTCTTGACCCTCGATTCTAAAACTAAAATGCTCCTCATCATTCTTCCAGGCTTTGTACAGGTTAATTAAATTTTCCTGTTCATTAAGTGGAACCAAATCAGCACCAGGTACAACTTTCCCATCACTGCTTGTAAACCACAGCCTAACGTTGTCTTTGGTTTCATCAATTATCCCGATTACACATCGTTTGGGGACAATTCCAAGCATAACAAACTGTTCGAAGAGTACACCTGCAGTTTCTGAAAATTCATCACTTTGCTGCATTGCCATTGTTCTGGAACGAACTCTTTCCAAAGCCGCTTCAATTTCAGCTTCTCTTGCCTGCGCTTCCGCTTTTGTGATATCCAAAAATCGTGTATAAGCAAAATCGAAGACCTCCATAAATCGCCTGGCAAGAGATAATTCCTCATCTGAAAGTTCTACTTCAGTCATTAATGCCAGATAACCTAATTTGAAAAAAACAAAGTGTGCAAAAAATCCTTTCGGAGTAATTTCAAGTAATTTGGATTTTTCATCATTCGAATAATCATATTGTTCTGCAATGGCATTTAAGAATTGGTCGCGATTTTTTGTTGACATTTCTTCTATTAAATATTTTTTTCTTTCTCCTAAAGCGTTATAAAACTTTGGAAACCAGTCGGGCATATATTTTTGTAATATGTTCATCGCTTTATCAAACGAAGAACTTTCAAACGGTTTAACTACTATGTTTGATCTGGCACGCCATAGTTCCATAGTATCTTGCTTTTCATCAATTACAACAATTGAACAACCAATTACATCTACACTAAGATTATTGAATTCAGCGAAGAGTCCGTCTGTAACTTTTCCAACTTCAATACTTTTACGCATACCAAGCGCGAGCGAACGCACCCTTTCAAGAGATGCTTCCATTTGTGCTTCTCTTGCTTGTGCTTCTGCTTTTTTAAGATCAAGAAAACGACGATATGTTAAATTAAATACATCAGCAAACCTTTCCAGTAAATTTATTGATTCTTCCGGTAATGGTTCAGGAGTAGTTGTTAATATCAAACCTTGCGAGAAAAAAGCAACACTATGTATCCTATGTTCACGAACTAGCTCTTCTTTTATAGTCATGCCCATTACTTCCCTCACATAATGTATCCAGTCATTCAATTCCTGTCCACTTAAGTCAATAATAAGCGATTTCTTTTTTTCTTTCCATGCTTCA
>JAJDNK010000141.1 GCA_022340715.1 bacterium BMS3Abin03
TGGACAAGATCAAGTTCGCAGCTTGATGAGCTTGGCAGTCGATATGGCTGGACAAGATCAAGTTCGCAGCTTGATGAGCTTGGCAGTCGATATGGCTGGACAAGATCAAGTTCGCAGCTTGATGAGCTTGGCAGTCGATATGGCTGGACAAGATCAAGTTCGCAGCTTGATGAACTTGGTAGCCGTTACGGCTGGACAAGATAAGTTCATCAGTTATTATTTGTTATCGGTAATCTCACCTTATATTACCGTTAATATGGATTAGTTCTCCAAATTGCCTACTTTAAAGCCTTCAGTCCTTGAAGGCTTTTTTATTACAATTTGTTTCATGTGTTACTTTAATTCATGTAGGGAACCTTTTATATAATAAAGGAAAACTATATCTTTTTGATTGAAAAATCATATTTTATTTTCTACAATTTTTTCTATTTGTAATACTCCTGTGTAAATGATCAGAATTATTATTGCTCATCTTTTATTATTCTATTCAATTAGTCTGTGTCAGGAAATCTCGAATATTAGTGTAACAAAAGATACAAGCGAATATTTACTTAAATCCTATAACTTTGATGGATCGATTTATATTTCACTACACGGTTTGTCCGAGATTATGGGCAATAAATATTCATTTGATGCTTCCGGCAGAAAAATTACAATTGATTTTACACTGTTTAGGTTAAGTGCAATTGTTAACACTCCATATTTTCTAATACATTCAAAGAGTTCCGGCAAGTCTGAAACATACCAGTTACCAACTTCAATACATTTATTCGACGGACAAATTTTCATTCCATTAAATTCTTCACTGGAATTGTTGAATAGCCTTTCTGAAAATAAAATCATTGTTGTAAGTCCGAATAAATTTTTTATAACAAATGATTTATCTATTGGTAAAAACAAAGTTTGGAAAGTAACATTAAAAAAAGATAGTCTTACATCATTTCTAAAAATTGAGTTATTAAAAAGGGCAAGATATTCTATCAGAAGAAATGGAAATAATGAATTCTTTATTTTTCTCAGAAATACATATGTAGATTCTGATACTAAAGAAGAGATTCAAAAAAATAAGATTGTTCAGAAGATTGATTTACTAAAAGATCAAGATAACATTATTGTCAGGTTAAAATTAGATTCCACAAATATTGCTTGCGAAATTGTTGAATCGAAGAACAGTAACGAGATCATTCTCCATTTTTTTGAAAGAGAAGAATCTGATTGGTACGAAAAGGAAAGCGAACATTTTAGAATAATTTACCGTGAAAGCCATGCCCATTTAGTTAATCATATTTTAGCTTGCGCCGAAAATTCTTTAAAAAGGTTGTCATCTATATTTGATTATACACCTACAGGGAAAATAGTTATAAATACTTATGATGTAAGTGATTATGGATTTGGTGCAACAACAACAGTTCCGCAAAATTATATCCGTTTGGAAATCGAATCGTTTGAACCCGGATACGAAGCAGTTCCCTTCAATGAAAGGATTCAATGGTTGCTCAGTCATGAGTTAGTTCATATACTTGTAAATGATCAGGCTTCTGATCTTGAATCCGCTATGAGAGCAGTTTTTGGTAAGGTACCCCCAGAAAAGGGCCAGCCATTTACTACCATATACAGTATATTAACTAATTATACCAGGTATACTCCACGATGGTATCAGGAAGGCATTGCTGTTTTTATGGAAACCTGGTTGAGCGGGGGGTATGGAAGAGCATTGGGTAATTTTGATGAAATGTATTTTAGATCTTTAATCAGAGAAGGAAAAGAATTTCCAACAGTTGGAGATATTGAAACTATCCTGTCTCATAGATCAATATTTCTTGAAAACATATTTTATTTTTACGGAACAAGGTTTGTTTCGTACTTGGCTGTACATTACGGCGTTGATAAAGTAATTGACTGGTTTAAAACATTTCCAAATGATAATCTGACTGGTTTTGTTGGCAAGTTTGAAGATGTGTTTAATGAAGACTTTGATATGGCGTGGGAAAAATTTGGCGAAGAGGAGAAAGAATTTCAAAATAAAAATATTGATCTTATAAATTCAGCACCCATAACTCCGCAAAAAAGTTTAAGCTCTTCAGCCTTTGGATGGGTAACCCAGCCTTATTATGATGCCAAAACATTATCGGTCATATACGGTTATCACAAATCTGCACATCTTGGAACATTACAAAAGTTCCATTTACTTACTAGGAATTCTGAAGAGATGGTCACTTTACCTACACCAAGTATGTACCAGGTTGCATCTACAGCATTTGATGAAAGTAATGATCTTTTCTTCTATACAACAAACAATAACAAATTATTCAGAGATGTTTGGGTTGTAGATTTATTTTCCAGGGATACAAAGAAAATTTTTCCAGATAGCAGGATTGGTAATATTACTGTAAGCCCATATACCCACGACTTGTGGGGTGTGCAGCAACAAGGAGGTCTTTCTACTTTGGTGATTTCTGCTTATCCGTATCAGGAGGTTAACCAGGTTTTTTCATTTGATTTCGGTGATGAACTTTCTCATCTTGCAGTATCTAAAACCGGGAAAAAACTAGCTGCAGTTTTACATCGCTCAAATGGTCAGCAGTCTATTATTGTGTTTAATGTTAGAAATCTATTAAGTGGGGAACCGGTAAAGTTCAAAACAATTACATCGGAAGGCTCACCTGAGAATCCATCCTGGAGTGAAGATGAGAATACCATTTACTGGAATGCATATACAAATGGTGTTTCAAATATTTACAGATACAATTTTGAAAATTCTAATACTATCGCTTTAACAAATTGTATAGCCGGGTTATTTAAGCCAATAGAAATTTCGCCAGATTCCTTGTTTGTTTTTGAATTTACAACAGATGGTTTCATTCCCGAAATGATTGCAAATAAACCTGCACAATATCTACCTGCAATTAATTACTATGGGCAGAAAATTGTTGATCAGAATCCTAAAGTTTATAACTGGGTATTGAAAAATGCTGCCGAAGTTGTTATTGAATCGAAATTCACAAATGAAAAATCTTACAATGGATTAGCAAATCTTCATCTTCACTCGTTTGTTCCGGTTATTAGCGGATTTCAGAATCAGCTAGTTGTTGGAATTTTTAGTCATATTTCAGATCCCTTGCTTCTTCATGATTTTACAGTTGAAATGGGTGTATCGCCTTTTAATGAAAGGCCAAGTTATCCTTTTTTTCATCTGCAAATAAAATATTCTTATCTGCAGAGAGTTTCTCTTGAGTATGCTTACAATGGTCCGGACTTTTTTGACATATTTAATTCGCGGAAAAGAGGAATGATAGGTTCCAGATTTAAATTAGGTTATAGTTACTACTGGCTGTATGGTCAGCCCCATTCTATAAAACAGGAAACCTCTTTATCCTTTTTCAGAGATGTGGAATATATAAATGATAATCTAACCCGAGTATCGGAACCAGACTTCGGTGTACTGGTTACAAATATTACAAGCAAAAATCTGAGGAGAACTATAGGAAGCTCAGATTGGGAAAATGGTAATCAAATTTCTTTAACTTTAACATTGTATGCAACACAGTTTGAACATATACAGGCACTTTTAAACGGTTATTTAGAATATGATCAATATGCGTTATGGCTTGCTGATCATAATGTTATCCATTTCGGTGCCGCAGGAGGATATTTAAAAGATAACGTAAATGCTATTCAGGGTAGATTTTATTTCGGAGGTTTTGGTAATAGAGCAGTAGACAATGGCTTGGTAAGACAGTTTAGAAAAATATTCCGGTATCCGGGAGTTCCGATCTATAGTATGATGACAACCAAGTTCTTCAAACTAATGTTTGAAAATGCTTTTCCGCCTATAAGAGTAAGCGGTTGGGAACTTGCTGATCAGTTCGTAAATCATTTTGATTTTTCTCTATATTCTCAACCACTTATAACAAATGCTGAACAAGGAAATTATTGGATAAATCTTGGTGCTCAAATGGACATAAAACTTAAACATTGGTCAAATTTGGAGTCGACAATATCAGCGGGAATAGCAAAAGCCTGGTCGGAAAAAATGACGGATTGGGAGTGGTTTTTATCAATAAAACTTCTGAAAGACTGAAGATTTTAGTAGGAATAGTATTTGTTTTCTGTTAAATTCAATCAAAAATTTATAAGTTAGAACTAAGGCTTATTTTGCAGGTCTGGGTTAAAAATGAAGTTCTCAGAATTTAAAAAAAATATCGATTCCGGGCTCAAAGCCACACTTGCAACTGAAGAAACGTCTGAACGCGTTAAAAACCTGGAAGCAATTCTCAATATTCTCAATTCAATCAATCGTTCACTGATTCTCGAAGATGTTCTGCAACTTGTGTTAAAAAATGCCATTCGGCTTACTAATTCTGAAAGAGGATTTATTGTTTTAAAGGATGAAAAAGGTCAGCTTGAATACAGACTGGGATTAGATTCTCAAAATAATGAACTACCTGCTAAATCATTTAACGTTAGTAACTCAGTTGTTGATGATGTTTTTCTTACAGGACAATCAATCTTCCTTGAAGGAGCACAAAGTGATACTGATTATGACACGACCAAGAGTATCTTAAAGTTAGATCTTCAAACCATCCTCTGTTCGCCATTAATAACGGATAATAAAAAGATCGGTGTTATTTATGTTGATAGTAAGTATCTTCAGAAAATTAAAATAAGAGAAATTACCGGCACATTTGAAATTTTGGCGGGACAGGCAGCAGCAGCGATAAGGAATGCACAGTTATATGATGCAGAAGTTGCAGCAAATGCTGCTTTGCAGGAAGCGAATTCCCAGTTAATTCAAGCGGAACGTAAAACATTAAAATCAAGTATTGATGCTGAGATTGGGCAATCTCTTCAGGGACTTGTTCACTTAGCTTTACTTGAAACAGAAAGTTTAATGAGGACGATTGAGAAAACGCAAAGAGAATATGAAACAGTTATTAATGGTAATGGTTTATTGTTCGATAGATTAAAATTGAAGTCTAAAGTAGCGATTGATAGTATAAGAAATATTCAAAAATTTGCCCAGGTTTTACTTGAAACTTCATTATTGAATCTTAATAAAGACAGTGGTGATCTGAACAGGACTATACAATCTGTTATTAAATATTTATCACCAATGAAAAGGTTCTATCCCGTTACCTTTAATATCGAGCTGAACAACTTACCAGAGTGCAGTTATGATTCCGAACAAATACAACATCTGTTTGTTCATCTTTTTACTAATTCTGCTGAAGTTAAAAAAGATTCTACGATAATGATAAAATCTTATTCGCAGGATAATAATATAGTACTCGAGGTTGAAGATAACGGTCCAGGATTTCCTGCTGATATTTTAAACAATCCGTTTGGTTCAAATACCGATAGAAAAGGTAAGTATGGTTTATATTTATGTAAAAGTATAATTGACAGACATAATGGAAAAATTGAAATAACAAATTCAAAAACAGGAGCTTTTGTCCGGATTTCATTACCGGCTAATTAAGAAATGTCGGAATCACTACAAAAATATTTTCGTCTGTTATACGACTCATTAAGGTTCCCAATTCAGGTTGTAAACAAGGAGGGAAAAATCGTATATGTCAACGAATTGTTTACAATTCAGTGGGGGTATACACTATCAGAAATCAAAGAGTACAATGTTTTTAATGATAACGCGTTGAAGCGAATCGGAGCTCAGCAGATTATAAAAGATGCAATAACTCAGCAGAAATATGCAACTTTTGATAATTATGTGGATTCTCTTCTCATAAACAGCGATAATGCTACACCTTTACTCAGAACAAGTATTTTTCCAATATTAAATAATGATGAAGTTCTTGCTGTACTTTTGCATGAAGATCAAACAGAACAGGTATTAGCTGAGGAGGAAATTAAAAAAGCACGGGATACGGGAAATGAAGCAGAAAGATTAAAGGATACATTTCTGACTGTTTTATCGCATGAACTCAGAACACCACTTAATATTATCTTAGGATATTCAACAATTATAAAAGAGAATTTAAGGGATAAATTTACCGCTGAAGAAAGAGTTTATTTAGATAACCTGTATTCCGGTAGTTCCAGGTTGTTTAAAAGCATCACGCAGATGCTTGAGTTTGCTCAGATTGAAGCCGGCAATTACAAAATGAGCATTGGTTCTTATGATTTATGTGAACTCGTGCATAATTGTGTTGCTGTACATAAAAAGAATGCAAATGAAAAAAAACTGGATATAAAAGTTCATTATCCAAAGAAGAAAATTTTTGTTGAGATGGATTTGCAGTGTGCTGAAACATCAATAAATAATCTGCTAGAAAATGCTATAAAATTTACGCGTCACGGTTTTATAGATGTGGAAATAAGTATACTGGAGGAAAGAGGATTAGCAACTTGTAAAGTTAAGGATACGGGCATTGGAATCTCATCACAATATCTGGATCATCTTTATCAACCATTCAGTCAGGAAGATTTAAATATTGGTAGAACTTTCGAGGGCAATGGTCTTGGTCTGGCTTTGTCCAAAAGATATATTGAAAAGATGGGTGGATCGATACTTGTTGACAGCATAAAAGGAGTTGGTACAACTTTTACAGTTACCCTTCCCTTATCGAAAAATCAAACTCAGGCTCCAGCTACAACCGTCTCTAAAGAGAACTTCGAGCTTAACAACATATTAATGTTTGATGACTCCGGCGAAACTCATGATCTTATAAAAGTGTTTTTAGGTAGTGAATATGAGTTTGAAGTTCATAAATTCAGGGAATATAAAGCAAAGATGATAGACGACAGGTCTTATTCACTTATTATTATAGATATTCCGAAAAATCTCTGGGATCAGAGTCTTGAAATGGTTAAAGAAATTAAGGATAACGATCCGCTTAAACGTCCTGTACTAGTGCTATCAAGCGAATTTATGCATGATAAAATAGCCCAGTTTTATCAGGCTGGCGCTGATAAATTTCTAGTTAAACCTTTTGCCAAAATCGATCTTTTAACAGCAATAGAAAATATTGTAGCATAGCTCTCATAGCTGTAAACATCTTTTGCTTCTTTATGCCTACCGATATAATTTAACCTAAAGAATTATGATTAATATGAAATTAACCGAAATCAAATCGGTAATAAGAGAAAGTGGAAACACTAACCATGCCAAAACACTGCAAAGGTTTTTCAAAACCGGTAAGGGGGAATATGGAGAAGGAGATGTATTCATTGGAATTAAGGTGGCGGTTTTAAGAAAAATTGCAAAAGATTTTCGTGATCTTAGTTTTGAAGATTTGAGGCAATTGATTAAATCTAAAATTCATGAAGAACGACTTGTGTCATTATTCATTTTTGTTGATCAGTATAAGAAAGCGGACGAAAAGTTTAAAGAAAAGATTTATTCTTTCTATCTAAAAAATCTGAAGTATGTAAACAATTGGGATCTCGTTGATTTATCAGCACCTAAAATAGTTGGGGAACATTTATTAAATCGTGATAAAAATATTCTGATCAAATATGCTAATTCAACCAACCTTTGGGAAAGACGGATTGCTATTTTATCAACGTACACTTTTATAAGAAATGGTTATTTTGAAACCACGATTCAAATAGCTGATATATTATTAAAAGACAAGCATGATTTAATTCATAAAGCAGTAGGATGGATGCTAAGAGAAACAGGCAAGTGTGATATAAAAATTCTCGAATCATATTTAAAGAAGAATTATAAAAAAATGCCGAGAACAATGCTTCGCTATGCTATTGAAAAATTTCCTGAAGTAAAACGTAAAAGATATTTGGATGGGAAAGTTTAAAATTATTTTCGACTGAAAAATATTTATGAGGGTAACCTAATTTAATAATGAAATTGGGACAACAGCATTAATTCAATAAAGAAGAAATTAAATCTGGCAATCATACTATTCAAACTTATTATTTCAAAATATTTTTATTTTGTTAAATACATACACTACTTTAAATTACAACGTAATTATTAAGTTATTATAAATATTGTTTAATCTTAACAAATGGGCAAACGAGATAAAACTAAACCAGCAGATTCTTTATTTTTTACAGATGAAGAAGATCCAAGAACTTATTCTCTTTCGAATCAGTTCGCCGAACATCTGGAATTTGAATTAGTCCGTGATAAAATAACCGCTACGGGAGACGATGCATATTTTGCATTGTCTTTAGCCGTTCGGGATCGATTGGTAAGGAGATGGCTAAGAACTCAAAACCAGTATTACGATGAAGATGTTAAACGGGTCTATTATCTTTCCTTGGAATACCTGATGGGGCAGTTGCTTGGCAATACACTTATCAATATGGATTTGTACGATGAGTGTTATAATATTCTGAAGAAGGATGGCTATAGTCTTGAAGAAATTCGTGACTTTGAAAAAGATATGGGATTGGGTAATGGAGGTTTGGGAAGGCTGGCTTCATGTTATTTGGATTCAATGGCAACTCTTGAGCTGCCTGCATTCGGTTATGGAATACGTTATGAGTATGGAATTTTTGAACAGGAAATTGAAAATGGTTACCAGGTTGAATACGCCGATAGCTGGCTTAGTGGTGGAAATCCGTGGGATATAATGAGGAGAGACTTGACCCATAGGGTGAAATTCTTCGGAAGAGTTGATAAAAAGATCAATCCGGATGGTACATACTCCTTTGATTGGGTGGATACTGAAGATGTTTTAGCTTTGGGTTATGATGTTCCTATTCCTGGTTATAAAAACAATACTGTAAATAATTTAAGATTGTGGCAGGCAAAAGCATCAAAGGACTTCAGCTTTAAGGATTTCAATATTGGAAATTATGTTGCCGCTGTTTCAAATAAAAATGAATCCGAGACAATCTCAAAAGTACTATATCCAAACGATAGTTATGTAGAAGGAAAATTTTTAAGGTTAAAGCAGCAGTATTTCTTTTCATCAGCAACATTACAGGATATTATAAGAAAGTATAAGGTTAATCATGATTCTATGGAAGATTTTGCTGATAAGACTACAATTCAGCTCAACGATACCCATCCTGTAATTTCCATCCCTGAACTGATGAGAATTTTTATTGATGAAGAAAAGATTGGATGGGACAAAGCCTGGCAGATAACTTCAAGAACATTTGCATATACAAATCATACAGTTGTACCGGAAGCCTTGGAAATCTGGTCGCTTTCAATTTTTAAGGAATTATTACCCCGACACATACAGATAATTTATGAGATTAATAGGAGATTTCTTGAAGAGGTAAAGAAAAAATATACAACCGATGAAAAAGTATTAGCAGAGATGTCGATAATTGATAATAATAATGGGGGAAATGTTAAGATGGCGAACCTTGCGATTGTAGGCAGTTTTACAGTGAACGGTGTTGCAGCACTTCATACAGAAATTCTGAAGAAAAATATATTTTTTCATTTCAATGAATTCTTCCCTGGCAAATTTGTAAATATTACAAACGGCATTACTCCAAGAAGATGGCTTAAAACAGCCAATCCTTTTTTATCAAGATTAATTACCGATAAAATTGGTGATAACTGGATTAGGAATCTTGAAGAACTTAGAAAACTCGAAGAATTTATAGATGATAATACATTTCAGGAAAACTGGCGAAGTGCTAAATGGTTAAATAAGAGATTACTGATTGATTATATAGAAAAAGAGCTGACGATCAAAGTTAATCCTGAATCACTATTTGATGTACAGGTAAAAAGATTTCACGAATACAAAAGACAGCTTCTGAATGTTCTGCATGTGATTACTTTATATAACAGGATAAAAGATAATCCTAAAATTGATATGGTTCCACGAACGATTATATTTGGTGGAAAAGCAGCACCTGCTTATCAGATGGCGAAGCTGATAATCAAACTGATAAATTCTGTTGGATTCGTTGTGAATACGGATAAAACAATAGGCGATAAATTAAAAGTAGTATTTCTGAAAAATTATTCGGTATCACTCGCTGAAAAAATAATTCCGGCTTCAGAACTCTCAGAACAAATATCAATGGCGGGATTGGAAGCTTCCGGCACCGGGAATATGAAATTTGCATTGAACGGTGCTTTAACGATTGGAACAATGGATGGAGCTAACATTGAAATAAGAGAAGAAGTTGGGGAAGAAAATATTTTCATTTTCGGTTTGCTGGCTGATGAGATTACCGATCTTAAAAAGAAAGGCTATGATCCAAAAGAATATTACAGGAAAAATGCTTCATTGAAACGTGTGATTGATATGATTGCGTCGAACTATTTTAACAAAAATGAACCCGGAATATTTAAACCAATCGTAGATAGTCTGCTAAATGAAGATTATTATTGTCTACTTGCTGATTATCAGTCTTATGTCGATAAGCAGGATGAAGTGAGTCGTTCTTATCGGAATGTTGATGAATGGACTAGAAAATCGATATATAATGTTTCAAGAATCGGAAAATTTTCAAGTGATCGTTCAATTAGGGAATATTCTGAAAAAATCTGGAAAATAAAACCGACCCCGATTAACGGTAGAATGTGAAATGTTTTTGACAGAATTTTTTAACTTTGGCTAAATTGTAGAGAGAAAAATATCATGGATTATTCAATTCATCCAAATACACAAATAGGGCATGTTCATTTAACTGTAGCTGATCTCGAACGATCATTAAAGTTTTATCGTGATCTACTTGGATTTCAAATTACTGCAAGATTTGGAAACTCTGCTGTTTTTTTATCATCAGGAAATTATCATCATCATATCGGACTAAATACATGGGCGGGTCCGGATGTAACCCCTCCTCCTACCGGACATTCAGGACTTTACCATTTTGCCATTCTTTATCCAAGTCGCCATGAATTAGCTAAGGCTTTTAAGATGTTGTGGGAAACAAAGTATCCTCTTGAAGGGGCATCGGATCATGGTGTAAGTGAATCCATATATATTAAAGATCCAGATGGTAACGGTATTGAACTTTACTGCGACAGACCAAATGAAGAATGGCCCAGAGATGATGATGGAAATTTCATATTGTATACAAAGCCTTTAGATCTTCCCGATCTGCTTTCAGAATTAAATTTACAACCATAAACAAGGTAATTTCTGTATTTTTTGCATATTTACAAAATATTACGTAAATAGTTACGTAATTGTTTACAATAATTCAATATGCAAGTTAATAGTGCTTTCTTAGGTTCCAAAATCAGGAAAACCGGGGAAATACTCTCTGCTCAGGTAACAGAGATCCTTAAAGAACACTCTGTCAAATTAAATCCTCGAGCTATTCCCGTTATAAATATTCTATATGAAAAGGGCTCAATAAGCATTACAGAAATGGCAGATTCAATTGGATTTACACATCCTGCAATTATTCAGCTTGTTAATCCTCTAATAAAAGATAAATTAGTGAACCTCAGAAAATCAAATTCCGACAAACGATTAACAATTCTTGAACTTACTCAAAAAGGTAGAAACGCCTTCGAACGACTCGAACCTGTTATATATGAAATTAGTGAAACAATTGAATCAATGATGGATGAGATTGATGCAAATATGATTTTCTCTTTAGAACAATTAGAAAAATATGTAAAGGGAAATACTCTATTGAAGAGAATGAATGAGAAATCAAAAGAATATGCAATGGAAAAAGTTTCAATCGTTACTTACAGAAAAAAATATAAAGGGGATTTTAGGAGATTAAATGAGGAATGGCTTAATAAATATTTCGTAGTTGAAAATGAGGACAAGCGGTTCCTTTATAATCCGGAAAAAGAGATTATAAATAAAGGTGGAGAAATTTTCTTCGCACTTCTGGAAAATGAAGTAGTAGGTACCAGTGCAATGATAAAGGTGGACGATTCAACTTTTGAGCTGGCCAAAATGGCTGTAACTGAAAAAGAATGGGGTAAACAAATTGGCAAAAAGTTGATGCTTACCTCAATTGGCTTTGCTGTGGAAAAAAGAGTCGCTAAAATTGAATTAAGTACAAGTCCTAAATTAACATCAGCAATAAATTTATATCAAAATGTTGGATTCAGAAGAATTCGCAAATCACCGCCATCAGCTTATAAAAGAAAATTATTTATGATGAGACTGGATTTGAATTCTGATTAGATAGTAGCTTGATATATTATTCTATTTAAAGTTATGTTTACAATATAACAGATCAATATTAATATTTGGAGCGAATGGAATGTTTGAGTACGTAAGAAAAATTCTTACAGATAGAAATTATGTGGAATCAAATGATTCAGGAACAAGTAAACATGATACTAGTAATGAAAAACAACTTCAGGTTGCAACTGCTGCTGTTTTTATAGAAATGGCAAAAGCTGATGGAACTTTTACTGTTGAAGAGAGAAAAAGTATAGTAAAAGGATTACACGAACAATTTAATCTTGATAACGAATACATTGAAGAATTGCTTACTTTGTCTGAGGAAAGAGCAGATGAGAGCATCAGCATTTATGAGTTTTCCAATGTGATAAATGAAAACTTTTCTTCGGACGATAAATTTAGATTGTTAAAGAATTTGTGGAGATTAATTTATACCGATGAACGATTGGATGGTTATGAAGACAGATTAATAAAAATAATCGGGGGAATGTTGATGATGGATCATCAGCAAATAATAGATGCGAAATTGCTGGTTCGTAAAGAATTAAATCTGAAAGATTGAAAATCTTTTTTTAAGAAAAATCAGTCTTTCTCTAATTCTTCTTTTATCGTATTTATAATTTCAGGAGTATCAGGCTGAACTTTATCTCCGAACCTGGCAACGATTTCACCTTTCTTAGAAATAATAAACTTTACAAAATTCCATTCAATATCAGCCTTTTTAGTAATATCATTGTTGGTTAGTCTTTCATATAACGTATTTTTATCCTTACCGAGTATCTTGATTTTATCAAATAGCTTAAAAGTAACTCCGTAATTTGTAGTACAGAAAGTTTTTATTTCTTCATTTGTCCCTGGTTCCTGTCCTCCAAAATCGTTACAGGGAAAAGCAAGGATTTCGAAACCTTCAGGTTTATATTTTTTATATAATGTTTCCAGTTTTGCATATTGAGGAGTGTTACC
>JAJDNK010000113.1 GCA_022340715.1 bacterium BMS3Abin03
GTAAAAAATGTAACTAAGTTCACAAAAAAAATCAATTTTTTTTACTTACCAAAACATAATTACTTTTAAGAATTTTACTATTCTATTAGTATATATAAAATATAAGTGGTAACTACCATAGATAGGAAATAAGTAGCTGCATAAGAAAGGCATATTTTTATTTTAATAAAATTAATTTCTTTGTTTGTATTAAATCTCCTGCTTGTAATCGGTACAAATACACTCCGCTGGAAAGTTTACTTGCATTAAATTCAACCTCATAACTTCCTGCCTGTTTTTCTTCATTCACCAGGGTTGCAACTTCATTTCCAAGTATATCAAAAATTTTTAACTTAACGAACTTCATAAATGAAGTTCCTACAGTCTCCCCTTTGGAGAGGTTTGGTGGGGCTATTGTGTATTTGATTTTTGTAGTTGGATTAAACGGATTAGGGTAATTTTGATAGAGCTTAAATGTAACAGGTGAATTTTTAATCGTATTTACATCAGTTATTGGTATGTCTATCGGTAAAGTTATTTCATATAATTTTGGTGGAGCATTGAACGGGCGGGACCATAATCCCGTTTCAACTATAAAAAGTTTATTACCCACTAATTCAATCCCAAGCGGTGCAATAAAACCGTATGCAAGCCGTGTTACATGCGCTTTATAAAGAGAATCACCCATTTTTGTTAATTTAATGTGCAGAAGATCCTGGCTCGTATCCTGCAAAGGAGTAAAAGTATTTCCTGCAGCAAGACTTATAACAAATGCGTCACCTTTCAAATCCCATGCTAAACTGGAATCTTTATCGAAAACAATACCATCTGGTGAACGATGTGGTGTAAAGGTTGTTATCGGAATACCAAGTTCACTTGCATCCTTTACTTCTCCTGTTAAAGTATCCCGAAAGCTATCCGCATCAGGTCCATAATTCATTACTGGCTCTGTGAATGTTACACTATCAGGTGGAGAAGGATAAAGTGAATCGTTATAAAATGTGCCGTACAGATCACCACCTCCCCAGGCATTAGGTGCTAATAAAGGATCGTTCATCGGATTGTAACCTGCAAATTGTTGCGGGGTATTATTTCCACCAATCCTCCATGGAAATCCATAATGATGCCCTTCTCTAATCCAGTTCATTTCTTCCGGGTCATCCCGGTCACCAGAGTTTTCAACAGAAAACAAATCACCGTTTCCTGAAAATGCTAAACAGAAATCATTCCTTATTCCTTCAGCCATTATGTAATCATGTGTACGAAGCCATTCCCTGCTATTCTGCAAAGTAATTGTATCTCCATCTGCAGGCAGCTTCAGAATAATGGAGGTTAGACCGACCTCACGAAAACCGTCACGTTCTTCACCATGGTCTGTCCGCGCACCGCTGTTCACATAAATATATTCTCCGTTCGGGTCAACAGCTATTCCGCTCATTCTATGATTATATATTCGACCAAATGGATACTCTACGGTTTCTGCTAAGATTGACCAGGTTCTTTCTTCACTCCCCAGGGAATCCGGAATTCCTTTAACAACTGTTCCGGTACCATACTCATTATTCGATGAACTGGTTGAATTACCAACTAGATACAAAGTACCATCCTGACTAAAAGCCATCCCAAGCAGATCCTCCAATCCGTGGTCTGATTTAGTATAAACTGATGTGAAAGTTGTGCTGGTAGTATCACTATTAAATTCAACTCTTTCAACAACACCATCATTACGCAGAATATATAGATTATCAGTTACAGGATCATGCACAATGCGGACCGAACTGTAATTTACATCTGCTAATTCTTTTATGGTCATGTCACCACGAAGTGAAACAGGTTGAGCATTCAGAAATGAAAATTGTATAAAAACAAAAGCTAAAAGTACATACGTAAGTTTTTTCGTACTTAAAATAAACATAAAGTCTCCTTATTTAGTTAACAGGAAAATTTTTACCTAACTTATAACAGGTAAACAATTACTAATTCCCCTGTTTACTATTCAACATAGTCTAAGAACTTTTTATAAGTATCGAATCAAAAACCTATCTAAAATTATTTTTACCCCATTATTTCAATAGAACTAATTTCTTTGTTTGTGTAAAATCCCCTGCAATTAATTGATATAGATATATTCCACTCGGCAGAATGTGAGACTTTCCACTGGAAGCAGTTCCACTTGTTGAAGAAAATTCAACTTCATAATTTCCTGCAGGTTTTTCTTCATTTACCAAAGTTGCAACTTCATTTCCTAATATATCATACACTTTCAATTTAATTACACGGGATTCTTGCATCGAAGAATTAGAAGCTACTGTAAATTTTATTTTTGTAGTTGGATTAAACGGATTGGGATAGTTCTGATATAATTTATAATCCCCGGGAAGATAACCCTTATCCTTAACTTTTGTAATAGGAGCCAACCGTATTTTGTATACATTAGAACCTGCCGTTATATATAATGTTTTTCTATCAGCATCTCCCCAATTACAATTGGAAGGATTTATTGGTACAAGGATCGTATCAAGAAAAGTTCCGTCCGGTGCAAATATCCAGATACCGAGCGGGCCTGCACAAAAAACATTTCCACTTGAATCAATCTTCATTCCATCGGCATATCCACGTGGACTTATGCTGGCAAATTCTTTTTTATTGGCAATCGTTGAATCATCAACCACATCCCAAACGTAAATTATACGAGCCTGAGAATCATTCACGTAAAGCTTTGATTCATCAGGAGAAAAACATATCCCGTTCGGTAAAGTTAAAGTTGAATCCAGAAGTTGAAGTTCACCGTAAGGGCTTATCCTGAAAATTCCCTGATAAGGCAATTCCTGCTGTTGTCCCGGTGGAATATTAAAATTTGGATCGGTGAAAAATATAGCTCCATCGGATTTAACAGTCAGATCATTCGGGCTGTTTAACTTTTTACTCTGATACATATCTGCAAGAGATGTTTGCGTACCATTTGAATCTAACCTGGCAACCCGGCGTAAACCGGTCTGATTCATTATTAAATTACCTTCCAGATCGTAAGTTAACCCATTTGAATTATCTGAAGGATTAAGAAAAACAGAAATGCTATCCTCTTCAGTCCAATTGTATATTTTATTTCCGTTCATATCAGAAAACAGGAGCCCGATATCGTCGCTCCATACAGGACCTTCAACAAATTCAAAACCGCTTGCTATTAATTCTACTTCAGCTCCGTCGGGAACAGGTGATTGAGCAAACATCAACGTTGGTAAACAAACTGAGATTAGTAAATAATATTTTTTCATCGCTGTTTCTTATTATTAGTGATTGTTGTTAAAAAAGGAACTTCCCACCGATCCGTTTAATTTTCAAAACCTTAGTTCTCATAATAAAAAACTTGTAATAATATTACAAAATTGTGTTGATGAATTTTTATGCGGGATGGGGAAATATTTATGAGGGGAAAAGTATGAAGAAAATAAAAGTCTATTTTACAAGATCATCATAAAGCTGCTTAAATTTTTTTAAATCTTCCCAGCAAGGTCTCTTCCAGTTGGGATTCCGTAACAACGCTGCAGGATGATAAGTTACCATTACTTTGGCATCTTCAAATTCATAAATCTTTCCTCTCATACTTGTAAGAGATTCCCGGCTTTTTAACAAACCTTTTGCTGCGGTTAAACCCAGACAAAGGATAAGTTTTGGTTGGATCAATTCGTACTGTTTTCTGAGGTACGGAAGACAAGTATCCATTTCATCAGGAAGTGGTGTGCGGTTGCCTGGCGGACGACACTTTACGATGTTGGCAATATAAACTTCGTCTCTTTCAAATTTAATGGCCTTTAAAATATCAGTCAATAATTGCCCGGCTCTACCTACAAAAGGAAGTCCTTGTTTATCCTCTTCGGCACCCGGTCCTTCACCGACACACATAACATCAGCATTAGGATTCCCGCTGCCGAATACAAATTTATTTCGACCTTCACATAATTTGCAGGCAGTACAATCTTTTATAAGGCTCTCAAGCTTTTCAAGCGATCCGGCTTTTTCCCATTCTTCTTTTTCTTCCGCGAACAATTCTGGTTCGACACTGTATTTTTCTTTTTTCTCAGCCACTATTTTTGTTCTTCTATTTAATATATTTTCCTCAAAAAGATCATCACCGAAAATTTCTTTCTGGTCTTTAAGTGCTTCAATAATTTGTTTTTTTAATTTATCGTTCATAGAAAAGAATTAAATAATCCTATACAAAGGATTGGCTTCTTATGCAAACAAAGGAAAACTGTTAAAACAGTTCAAATTATAAATCGGTTGGTTTAGCCCACGACTTCAGTCGTGGATTAGCTTAGACAATAAAGCAAACTATATCAGTTTTAACTGTTTTAAGAACTATTTACATAATAAGTAATAAATTAATATTTCAAAATTGCATCCAGGATTTTATTTGCTGTCTGAAATTTGTTCATGAGCGGTAGTTTAATTGTTTTACCTGTTTTCTTTAAAATAGTAATTTTATTCGTGTCAAACTCGAACCCGCTTTTTTTATCTTTCAGGGAATTCAGAATCATTAAATCGAGATCTTTCTCCTTCAGTTTCTTTTTTGCATTCGTTAATTCATTATCTGTTTCAAGAGCGAATCCCACAACTATTTTTTTATCTTTTTTAATTGAAGCAAGAATATCTTCCGTTGGCAATAATTTTAATTCGGAAAGTTTTCGTTCTTTCTTCAGTTTTTTAGATTCGGTTTTTGCAGGTTTGTAATCAGCTACGGCAGAAGCCATAATTAGGATATCGTTATTTCTTAACTCTTTCTCAACCAACTTTTTCATTTCATCGGCAGATCTAACATTGATTTTTTTAATTTCAGGATAAACATTTTCTGATGAGGGACCTGAAATAAGAGTAACTTCTGCACCTCTTAAGTATGAAGCTTTAGCTACAGCATAGCCCATTTTACCTGAAGACCGGTTACCGATAAATCTTACAGGATCGATATCTTCGTAAGTGGGACCGGCGGTAACAAGAATTCTTTTACCAGGTAAATCTATTTTATGATTTGAAAGAAGCAGTTCAACTGTGTCTAAAATTTTGTTTAAGTCGGCTAACCGGCCAAAGCCTGACAACCCACTTGCAAGTTCTCCTTCTTCAGCAGGAATAATAAAATAACCAAGAGATTCAAGCTTTAAAATATTTTCCTGTGTGATTGGATTTTGATACATATCTACATCCGCTGCAGGGGCAATTAAAACAAGAGACCTTGCTGCAGATACCA
>JAJDNK010000138.1 GCA_022340715.1 bacterium BMS3Abin03
AAAATTCACCAAAGCAACGTCTATTGTATAAAATGAGCTGTGTTACTTATGATGGTAAAGACGATAGTCAATGCCAGTATCCTTTTAACATTTTTGTTAAACTTGACAGGCATGCAGATATCCGGGCAATTGGAAAACAAATTTCTGCTTTCAATAAAATAAACGAAGTCCGCTTTGCAAAGGATGTTAGTCTTACTCCTTTTAATAATAACTATCTTAATACCGAAATAAATGATCGTGACCTGATGCATGGCAATATTGACCTGATCAGAATACTTTCAATCATAGGAATAATAATACTTTTACTTGCGGTTATTAATTTTATTAATCTTGCAACGGCTGCGTATAAATATCGTCTCACTGAAATCAGTGTAAAAAAATGTTTTGGTGCAGACAGGAAATCTCTTATAAGACAATTGTTGACTGAGTCCCTTTTTACTTGCTTCATTTCCGGTTTATTAGGAATTTTTGTGGCGGAATTATTTCTGCCGTATTTCAACCAATTTGTAGATAAACCATTATCGCTGCAAATATTCAATAACCCTGTCTTTTTAATATTATTTATTTCTTTTCTTTTAACGCTTGGACTTTTAACCGGGTTTTTCCCTGCTCTTATTTTATCCAGAATTTCTCCTTTGCAATTGTTCAAGCTGACTTCTCTTTTGAAAGGAAAAGGCGGTAGTTCAAGAGGGTTTCTAACAACTTTTCAGTTTGCTATAGCTATTATTCTTATAAGCGGTCTTATTATAATCAACGGGCAAATTGATTTTGTTAAACACAAAAATATCGGGTTCAACACCGATCATCTGCTTTATGTAAAAGTACATTATACTTTGCAGGATAAAGTGGAAACGTTAAGCGACAAGCTTCGCGAGTTTCATAATGTTAAATCTTTAACTGCTACGATGGGGATACCAGGTGAAATTCATATGAGCACGGACGGGCATGAGGCAATTGTAATTGATTCAACCTCACTTAAAACTTTTGGTTTTAAAATAGTAAAAGGACGGAATTTGCTTCCCGGAGATCTTAACAAATCGTGCCTGGTAAATCTTGAGGCTTTTAAAAAATTTAAGGATGGAGATTTTCAGGGGCACAAAGTAAACGGTTCCGATGTTGTCGGGGTTGTTTCGGATTTTAATTACGCATCGTTATATAATAAAACGGGTCCGCTTGTATTGTTATATAATAATTGGGGTATGAGCCATATAACTATAAGAACTACCGGCAATGTAGGTGAAACAATAGACTATATTAAAAAGATATGGAAGGATATTTGTACCGGTTACCCTTTAGAGTATGGTTTTTATGATGATCATTTCGCTTCGATGTATAAGAAAGATGAAAACCTCGCTTCGTTGGTAAGTATATTTTCAATTCTTGCCATTGTTATTTCTTGTATGGGAATTTTTGGTCTTTCCGTTTTTCAATCGGAACAAAGAATCAAAGAAATCGGGATAAGAAAAGTGCTTGGTGCTACTACATCTGAAATAATTTACCTGCTGACCAAAAGTTTTTCTAAATGGGTTTTGTTTGCAAATGTTATTGCAATTCCTTTGGCGTATTATTTTTTAAATGAATGGCTTCAGGATTTTGCTTATAAAATTGAAATCACCTGGTGGATGTTTGCCCTTGCAGGAGGAATCGCTTTTCTAATAGCTTTAATAACTATTAGCATCCAGGCAATAAAAACTGCAACTGCCAATCCAATAGAATCGTTAAGGTATGAATAAAGGGAAAAACAATGTTAAAAAATTATTTATTAATAGCAGTAAGAAATTTATTAAGATTTAAAACATATTCTTTCATAAATATCTTCGGATTAGCAGTTGGAATAACCTGCTTCCTGATCCTTACACTTTTTGTCCTGGATGAATTAAGCTACGATAAGTTTAATAAAAATGCAGACCAGACCTACCGCTTATATGTTGCACAAAATATAAATGGAATTGATGGCAACAATTCCAAAACACCAGGTCTGTTGGGACCAACATTAATGCAGCAATTAACTGAAACAGCAAGTTTTACAAGGATAGGTTACTTTGGACAATATCGTTTCAGGTATAAGGACAACGTATTTAATGAAGGAAATATTTATGCCGTGGATTCAACATTCTTTGATGTATTTAGTTTAATATTTCTCGAAGGAAATCCTAAAACAGCGCTTGTTCATCCCAATTCAATCGTTTTAACAAAAACCTCTGCAAAAAAATATTTTGGGGATGAAAATCCTGTTGGGAAAACTTTAGTCGTTGAAAAATCTTATCCCGCAGACTATTTGGATCGTGAAGAGAATTACGTCGATAAAAGTAGGAATTTTCTGGTAACCGGCGTGATAGAAGACTTTCCTAAGAACTCACATTTTAGTTGCAGGTTTCTTACCTCAATTTCAACCTATGAAGTAAACGAATACTGGCTTGATCTGTGGTATTCAACCTATGTTGTCTTGAAAAAGGGGACAGATCCATTTGCATACGAAAATAAATTAAAAAAAATCGTTGAGGATAAAGTTGGCCCTCTGGCAGAGGGTATATTAGGAATATCTATAAAAGAATTTCGTGATGCAGGGAATAAGTATACGTATCGTCTTCAGCCGTTAACCTCAATCTATTTATACTCGCAAAAAGAATATGGATTAGATTTAAATACTGAATGGGGAGATATAAAAAACAGCGACATTACCTATGTATATATTTTCTCTGCGGTTGCTATTTTTATTCTCCTTATAGCTGTGGTTAACTTTATGAATCTTGCAACTGCAAGATCGGATAGACGATCAAAAGAAGTTGGAATAAGAAAAACACTCGGTTCAAACAAGATAAAGCTTATCTGGCAGTTTATCGGCGAAGCAATTTTAATGAGTATCCTTGCTGTAATTATTGCTCTTGCACTTCTTGAAATAATTCTACCATCCTTTAATTCTTTAGCCGGAAAAGAATTAAGTCTGGATATGTTTGGAAGTTTTTATACAGTCCCTCTTTTAATTGCATTCGTTCTTTTTGTCGGTGTTCTCGCCGGAAGCTATCCGGCATTTTATCTTTCCTCTTTTAAACCTGTAAAAGTATTAAAATCCAATTACAGTATTGGAAATAGAAAAAATATAGTAAGAAGCGGACTGGTAATATTCCAGTTTGCAGTATCTATTACATTATTAATAGGTACAATCGTTGTGAAAAGCCAGCTTGATTATATCCGGAAGAAAAACCTTGGATTTAATAAGGAGCATCTTTATTGCATATTGAATGGAAATGCTCTACGCAACCGTATTGAGTCATTTAAAGAAGAGCTGTTAAAGAATTCAAATATCTCGGC
This sequence comes from bacterium BMS3Abin03, assembly GCA_022340715.1. Lineage (GTDB taxonomy): Bacteria > Bacteroidota > Ignavibacteria > Ignavibacteriales > Ignavibacteriaceae > BMS3ABIN03. Next base: position 3,313 of record JAJDNK010000138.1, read on the forward strand.
TGTTACAAACTCATCTCAAATGTTCAGAGCCGGTGTCCCTGGAAATGGTTATTTGTTTAATAAAAAAGTAGGAACGGACCCAACCGCATGCCAGTTTATCGAGGTAGACTATGATTTCTTAAATACCTATCAAATCAAATTAAAAGAAGGAAGATACTTCTCAAAAGAATTTTCTTGCGATACATCATCAGTATTAATTAACGAGACAGCGGCAAGAATATTCGGTGATAATGAACCTGTTGGAAAAGAGCTAACAAGAATAGGGCGAACTGAATGGGCTAATACATTTCTGATAATCGGTGTTATAAAAGATTTTAATTACGAATCACTTCATTACCAGGTACGTCCGTTGATACTTCATCTTAGTCCACCTTCACAAGCGGCTAATGTATTGACAATTAGACTATCATCGGATAATATGAAAGAAACGATCGGATATATTGATGAAACCTGGAAGACTTTTACTGGTGGAGAAGGAATGTATTCCCGTTTTCTCGATGAAAATATTGCGAGGCTTTATGAATCCGAAGAAAAGACAGGAATTATAGCGACTATATTTTCTATACTTGCGATTTTTATTGCATCGCTTGGGGTATTCGGTCTGGCAGCATTAGTAACCGAACAAAGGACTAAAGAAATAGGAATAAGAAAAGTGCTCGGTGCATCGGTTACTGAAATCATTTTAATCTTATCTAAGGAATTTGCTGTTTGGGTTTTAATTGCATCTATAATTGCATGCCCGGTTGCGTATTATTTTATGAACAATTGGTTACAGGATTTTGCTTTTAGAATTAATATCGGTTGGTGGATATTTGTTTTAGCGGGCAGCATTGCTCTACTGATAGCATTAGCGACGGTGAGCTTTCAGGCTGTCAAAGCTGCTGTGGCTAACCCTGTTGAATCATTAAAGTATGAGTAAGGACAGAGGAGGAATAAAATGTTTAAAAATTATTTTAAAATCGCCGTAAGAAATTTATTAAGATTTAAAACATATTCCTTTATAAACATCTTCGGTCTTTCAGTCGGGATTGCCTGTTCAATATTAATCATTTTATGGATTCAAAATGAATTAAGCTATGATAAGTTTCACAAGAATTCATCTGATCTTTTTCTTGTTGTTCAGAAGTATTACAACCAAAATGGAATTGAACATGATCCGACATTACCTTATCCAGCTGCAGAAGAGCTAAAGAGGGACTACCCGGAAATTTTGGATGTTGCACGAGTACACCATTCAAAAGAAGTTTTATTTGTTCATAATGATAAACGTTTTATTGAAAATCAAATTCTTACAGTTGATCCCGAATTTTTGACTATGTTTTCGTTCCCATTGATTTACGGGGATGCCAATTCAGTTCTCGATGATCCAAACTCAGTGGTTATCACAAAAACAATTGCTCAAAAATATTTTGGTAATGCTAATCCTGTTGGCAAAACATTCCGGGTAGATAATCAATATGATTTGATAGTAACGGGTGTTCTGGATGATGTTCTCAATAATTCTCTTTTAGATTTTTTGATACTTGTACCACTATCTTCTCAACTAATTAAAGATGAATTCGAAACTGACAGATGGCAGTTTTCTGATGTTGATTTTAATACATATGTCTTGTTACAGAAAGATCAAAAATATAATGATGTTAGTAAAAAGATCGCATCTATAATGCAAAAACACATAGAAGGTAGCAAGGACGAACTTCATCTTTATCCGTTAACAAAACTCCACACAAATCCTGAGATAGCACCTTTCGAATCCCGCACTATCGATATGAAGTATATTAATATTTTTATAGTTATTGCGTTTCTTGTTCTCCTTATTGCATGCATTAACTTTATGAACTTATCAACAGCCCGTTCTACGATTCGGGCACAAGAAATTGGAATCAGGAAAGTAGTTGGTTCAAGCCGAGGTAATCTTATTACACAGTTTTTAGGCGAATCCCTGCTGCTGGCATCAATCGCAGGTTTTCTGGCTTTACTCATTGTAGAAGTGATGCTTCCTTTCTTTAATCATCTTTCGGGTAAGCTGTTAACAATTGATTATTCCAACGTTGGTATGTTGTTAAGCTTCGGTGCTATTATTCTCTTCGTCGGAATTATAGCAGGAAGTTATCCTGCATTTTATCTTTCCGCCTTTCGCCCGGTTACCGTGCTTAAAGGAAAGCTATTGGTTGATTTTAAAAGTAGTAAACTCCGAAAAATATTTGTTGTGGTCCAGTTTGCACTTTCAATTTGCTTTATAATAGGAGCAATTATTTTCTACGATCAACTCAATTATATGAAAAACAGAGAAGTAGGATATGACAAAGAACAGTTAATATCCGTTCCTATGGTCATGCCCTGGGGGACAAGTCTTAAAAGCTATAAGTATGATTCATTTAAAGCCGAGCTAATGAATTATCCTAATATTACTGGAGTTACCCAATCGTTCTCATCTCCTGCCGATATAACCACTGCTGCCGACTATGAGGCTGACTGGGATGGTAAAGCTTCCAATCAATCGGTAAGAATCCATTGGTTAACAGTTCATTTTGATTATTGTAAAACTTTAGGCATAAAAATTATAGAGGGCAGACCGTTTTCAAGAGATTTTAAAACTGATGTAAATTATCCTTTTGATAAAGCATCTTTTATAGTAAATGAAGAAGCTGTAAAACGAATGGGGGTAAAATCTGCTATTGGATTGGAATTAACGTTGTTTCATAAAACCGGGCCTATTATTGGTGTCATGAAAGATTTTCATTATCACCATATGAAAACAAAAATAGAGCCGCTTGCATTGTTTATAAACCCATATTTTAATAACTATATCTTAATTAAACTTCAGCCGGGGAATACAAAAGAATCTCTTGAATTTATAAAGAAAACCTGGGAAAAGTTTAGCCCGGATTTTCCATTCGAATATAGTTTTGTTAGTAAGGATTACAACAATTTATATCTGCACGAAGAAAAAATGGGGAGCATTCTTACCAGCTTTACCGTATTTGCAATATTGATTGCTTGTCTTGGTTTATGGGGTTTGACTTCATTTATAATAGAACGACGAACGAAAGAGATCGGCATCCGAAAAGTGTTGGGTTCGTCTGTATTGGAGATTATTACAATTCTGATTAAAGATTTCACGAAATGGATTCTACTGGCTAATCTTATTGCATGTCCAATCGCCTGGTATGTAATGAATAGGTGGTTACAAAATTTTGCATATAAAACAGATATTAGTTGGTGGGAATTTGTTCTTCCCGGCGGAATTGCCTTAATAATTGCATTGGCAACCGTCAGTTTTCAGGCAATTAAGGCAGCAAGGTCTAATCCTATAGAAGCGTTGCGATACGAATAAAATAGCGACGCAAAGATCCCGACTCTGTCGGGATTGAGAGTTTGCACTATGAATAAAAAACAAATTCGATATCTCAAAATTTTAGTAAAAAATGGAGATGTGTTATGAGTAAGAGCTTTTATACAAGAATTTTCATCCTCATCGTTTTCTTATCTGCGAGTATCAGCATCATTGCGCAGACTTCACTAAAAGATGAGACGCGTTTTCCTTGGGGAACTGCTACCGGAGGATTTATTCAAGACTGGCTTGTTGTAGGCGGTTTCCCAAATCAAGGCGATAAAGGATATAATACCGATTTTCTTCAGGAGCACGGCGGTGAATTGGGAATTAAACCTGAACCTGGAATGATTCACAAACTTCCGAACGGTGCAACGCTTGAATGGAAAAGCTACCACTCACCATACAATTATATTAATTTTTTTGATGTGCTTCAGGAGGGTGAATTTAATAGCAAAGTTATTTATGCATTTACTAATGTGAAAAGAGAAAACGATGGAAAAGTGATCTTATCGTTTGCTCAAAACAATAGTAACAAGCTATGGGTTAACGGAAAACTTGTTTATGAAAGCAGAGATGACCATCAAGCCGCTTTGGAAGATAATCAGCTTGAAGCTGATATGGTAAAGGGAGAAAATTCAATTCTGATTAAATCAGTTCATGATGGATGGACATGGGGCTTTAGATTCAGAATAATTGAGCCGGATAAATTTTCTCTAATTGATGATTTCAAATTATCCCCGAGTATAGTATTACCTAGCGAGAAAGATAAACTAATTATAAAAACAGATAGAACACTCAACCCTGAAATTCAAAAATTTGGAGTTAACGTAAAAGTAGTTGCAGCCGGCGGTAAAGTAGTCGCCGAAAAAAATGCTAAACGTGGAGAGCAGGTTATTTTCGATACAAATAAATGGCCTGATGGAGTTTATGATATATATTTTAAAACCAACGACACTCATGGAAGAATAATGACAGCTTACCTTTTTTGGTTTAAAGGAGATGCCATAAAAAAAGCAAAAGAACTTTTATCAAGCGTTCCTGAGAATCCTAAAACACCGGAAGATTATCATCACAAAATGCTTGGGGAAATGTTAACCGAAAGATTTCATTTTGATCCGAATAAAATTGACTCTTCAATTATACGGAACTTATATTCGCCGCTGATGGAATATGAAGAATTATTACTTGATAAAGCGGGCAAAGTAGGAAGCATCCACGCTGAAGGATTTGTCCGGCTGACTTATATTGATCCTGTTGATAACACACCGCAATTTTGCCGGGCGTATCTTCCTTTAAATTATAACCCGAAACAGAAATGGGCACTCGTGGTAATGCTTCACGGATATAATGGTGATAATCCGATTTATGTTAACTGGTGGTCCATCGATCAAAGACATAACGATGTTGTCGATAAGTATCCTATTATTTATATGGAGCCTCACGGAAGAGGCAACACAAGTTATCTGGGAATTGGAGATAATGATATTCTCAAATGTATAGAACTAGCAAAACAGGAATTTAATATTGACGAGGATAGAGTTTATTTGAAAGGTGAGTCAATGGGCGGTGGTGGAACATGGAACGTTGGAACGAGACATCCCGAATTGTTTGCTGCAATTGCACCGGTTTACGGGGGATGGGATTACCATGTCGGGCTGAATGAAGATGAAATTGCAAAACTTTCAGGTCGCGCTCTTTTTAATGTTGAAGCCAGCAGTTCTCTTTCACATGCCGATGCTTTGCTAAACACTCCGGTTTTTGTTACACACGGTGATATTGATAAATCTGTAGATGTTAATAATTCGAGATACCTGGTTAAAACGCTTCAGAGGTGGGGGTATGATATTCGTTATCATGAATACCCGGGTTTTGGTCATGAAGGCATTGAGTATTATGATCAATTAATTCCATGGTTCCTGGAGCACAAAAGGAATGTGAATCCTGTAAAAGTCAGGGTTAGGTCTGCAGATTTGAAATACGCATCTGCACACTGGGTAAAGATTACCCAATTGGATAACCCAAATTCCTTTGTTACAGCAGAAGCAGAGGTACTTATAAATAATACAATTAAGTTATCAACCGAAAATGTTTTAGAAATTGAACTCACTCCTTCTGATAAATTGATTGATCCTGAAAAACCGGTAAAAGTAATTTGGAATGTAAATGATATACGAAATGCAAGAGTTACAGATGGGAAAATAACATTACGAGACAAAAGCTATAAACCGGCGCTTTTACATAAAACTCCTCAAATAGCAGGAATGATTTCCGATATAACCACTACACCTTTTGCAGTTGTTATCGGAACAATCTCGAAAGATTCTCTGATGACAAAAATGATAAACACCAAAGCCGGGCAGTTTATTAATTATTGGAAGAACTGGCAGAAATATGAACCGCGTGTTTTTAAGGATGTGGATTTAAGTCAGGATGATTTGAAAAAATATTCTTTGATTCTTTACGGTGGCGCCGATGATAATTTAATTACTAAAATGCTGGGTGATAAAATTCCGCTAAAAATTTCCCCTGATGAAATAGAAATAGCCGGAAGAAAATTTCAGGCAAATGACGCATTCGTTCAAATGATTTATCCTAATCCTTATAATTCGAGAAGATATGTTTCGGTAATTGGCGCGACTTCGAGTTCGGGAATGTTTTTATATAATAATAATAGTTCTAATTATGATTTCCTTATTCAGGACGGATGCATTCCAAATACCCGTCTTGGCAGACCTATCGAAAAACTATATATAGCTTTTGGTTCCTTCGATTATAATTGGCAAATTAATGACAAATTGCTTGGAGTTGGTGATAAAGAGTTAAGAAAAAATAGTCCTATCCGCAAAGTATTACCTGATTTTACGACTACAGTAGAAAACATACCGGCTATAGATTCAGTAGTATGCAAAACATTTGTAGGCAAGTATGAAGCTCCCGGAGGCTTCAGCTTGAGTGTAATGTTTAATAACGGAAAACTTAATGTTAAAACACCCGATGGAGCTATAATTCAACTTTACCCGTCGTCGGAAACAGAATATTTTATTGACGCAATGGATGTACAAATAACTTTTAACAAAAACGAAAACGGGACTGTTGATAAAATGATTGTTCATCAAGGTGGACAAGATACCGAGATAAAAAAAGTTGAATAAGTGATAACAAAAGGTTAGAACAGTGTTAAAAAATTATTTGAAAATATCATTAAGAAAAATGGCACGACAGAAAATGAATACCCTTATTACTGTGGGCGGGTTAGCTCTGGGTATTGCTTCTGCTGTATTTATCTTTTCTTTTATTCTTAATGAGATTAGCTATGATCGTTTTAATAAAAACCAGGAAAATATTTTTAGAATTGTTACAGGTAATATTGGGGAGACTGATGCCTGGGTGGGTACACCGGCACCTCTTGGACCTGTCTTAATAAGTTCTCTGCCGGAAGTTAAAGAATTTGTGAGGACGAAGGTGAGGGAAGCTTTTGTTCGTGTGGATAATAAAAGTTTTCACGAAAAAAAGATTTTATGTGCCGATCCTTCTCTTTTTAATGTTTTCTCTTTCCCGGTAATTGAAGGAAATGCTGATAACCTGCTTTCCGATCCCAATTCGGTTGTTATTTCTGAATCTTCTGCGAAAAAATATTTCGGGGACAAAGATCCTTTGGGGCAAATAATGACGCTTGATGATAAGAACGAGTATCACGTTACCGGGGTTTTTGCTGATGTACCAAAAAATTCACATTTACAATTTAATATGGTCATTCAGTTTGAGAAGGCCTATCAAAGTAGTCTGCAAAGCTGGAACATGTATAACTACTCGACTTACCTCTTGACGAATCCTAATATAGATAAACAAGCTTTGCTTGATAAAATTAGAAATTTAACCGTTGAAGTTGGCGAACACAAGAATAAACTGGAAAAATTTAACTTGCAGAAGTTAACGGAAATTCATTTTCAGTATATACGGGGGAATGATGAGCCGGTATATGAAATGCAATATATATACATACTCAGTACGATAGCCTTCTTCCTGCTTCTGCTGGTTTGTATAAATTACATAAATATGATGACTGCTTTAGCTCCGACAAGAGCTAAAGAGGTTGGAATTAAAAAAGTAGTTGGTTCGGATAAATATAGGCTAATTTCACAATTATTGGCAGAGTCTTATTTCCATGTATTTATTGCAGTAACTGTAGCGATCCTGCTACTTGAATCTACCGCACCGTTGATGAGCAGCATATTGGGGGAAACAGTCACAATCAACTTATTCGGTACCCCGGTCATATTAGCTTTCCTGGGTATAATTTTACTCGTAGGAATTTTATCCGGCATTTATCCTGCTTTATTAGTTTCCAATTATAAACCGGCTTTGATATTAAAAGGTGTCCTGCCGGGTAAAAAGAAATCGATCTTAAGGAATGTTCTTGTTGTACTTCAGTTTAGCATCGCTGTCTTTTTTATCTTTGGTACAATTACATCGTTACGCCAGTTAGACCTTTTAAAGAATAAAAATCTCGGGATGAACAAGGAATTGATAGTGAATGTATCTTTACCGTCGAAAAATATTCAGAAGAAAAGTCAGGAGTTGAAAAATGAATTTCTTAAATATTCCAAAATTTTAAAAGCTTCTGTTAACACTTTCCAGATAGGAGATGTGAACTGGCATCAATCAGTTTATTGGAAAGGGCAGACGGACAAAGAAAGAACGGCGATGTATATTATTGCCGGAGATAAAGACTTCTTTGAAACTTATAACATTTCCTTTATTGAGGGTAAAGAAACAACTTATAATTTTTCATCGGACAGCAACTACGGTTTTGTTTTAAATCAATCGGCTCTTAAAGAAGCAGGATGGCAGCATGCTGTTGGAAAGAATTTTGGCTTCTTTCCGGATATTTCTAAAGAGACTGCGCTGGGAGTTGTGAAAGATTTTAATTTTAGATCACTTCATCATGAAATAGAACCCTGTATAATGTTC
>JAJDNK010000146.1 GCA_022340715.1 bacterium BMS3Abin03
ATAAGTGCAATCATCACAAAAACCGGAATTACCTCAGTCAGGTCATTGAAGTTAAGATTTTTAATCGGCGAGATCATTAACATTCCAACTATCATTAATGCGGGTCCGTAAGCTGAAGGGGGAACAATAGAAAAAAGAGGAATAAAAAATAAAGCGGATAAAAATAATATTGCTGTAACGATTGCAGTCAGACCAGTTTTCCCTCCTGCTTCAATACCAGTTGCAGATTCAAGATAAACACCACAAGTAGTTGTCCCGAGCAAAGCACCAACTACGGTTGAAATAGCATCACATAACATCGGCTTTTCTATTTCAGGAAGTTCTCCGTTTTCATCCAACAAATTTGCCTTATAAGATAAACCAAGCAAAGTTCCCATAGTATCTACAAAATCCAAAACGAAGACTGTGAGAATAACCGAGAAGAATCCCCACGTGAATGCGCCTGCTATATCGAGCTTAAGAAATACAGGGGAAATATCCGGTGGTAAACTGACAATCTTTTCAGGAGGATTACTTGTACCGGTAAGTATAGAAATCAAAGTGATGACAAGAATACCGATGATTATAGAACCATTAATCTTTTTAATCATCAGTATTCCGATCAGAAGAAAACTAAGTATAGCAAGTAAAATATTTGTCTGATGAAAATTTCCAATATGAACAGGTGCGCCTTGTGTTCCAAGTTCAACAATTCCTGTTTGATTTAAACCGATGAAAGTAATGAATAAACCTATACCAATTGCAAATCCTATTTTTAAGCTTTCGGGAATCGAATTGGCAAGCCAGCTTCTTATCTTCATAAGGGTTAAAAGTGTAAACAGAACACCGCTTATAAATATTGCTCCAAGAGCAGTCTGCCAGCTATAGCCAAGAACCTGAACCACAGTAAAAGCAATAAAAGCATTTTCTCCCATATAAGGAGCGATAGCAAAAGGTCTTTTAGCATACAATCCCATAATCATTGTTCCAAAGAAAGCACTTAGCACAGTTGCAACCATTGAAGGTCCGAATGGTATTCCCGCTGCTTCCAGAATCTTTGGGTTAACAATTATTATGTAAGACATTGTAAGAAAAGTAGTTGCCCCTGCAATGATTTCCTGTTTAATTTTAGTCTGCTTTTCTTCTAACTGAAAATATTTATTAAACATTTAATACTCCTGCCTTTGCTCACAATAATAAACTTCAATGAAAGATTCTTCTTATTCATATAAATATAAGAAAAGCTGTAAAAGCAAATTTATTACTTGCCAATTAACAAGTTTATTTTTCTTGCAACAATCAGAATAAATTAAGAAATTAAAATTGTTTTAATCACTTCTTAGTATTTAATTATACGATATGACAGGTAAATTATATATTGTGTGTTTACTCATTGCTTCGCTTTTTACCAACAATTTACTTGCTCAGGAAAACTTTCATTTTGATACTATTGAATTACCCAATAACATTTCTAATAGTTGGATACAAGATATATTTCAGGATGGCAAAGGATTTATTTGGTTCGTAAACGGGGAAGGTTTAAATCGTTATGATGGGTATGAACTAAAAACATTTAACGCATCATCAGATGTTTGGGGCTCTGCAGGATATAATTATACTGCAGAAGATAAGCATGGTTTTATTTGGGGAGGTTCTTTCTACGGCGAAGTATTTAGATTTAATCCTGCTTTAGAAAAATTTGAATTTTTTAATCATGATACCACAGATCATAATAAACGCATATGGGACGTGTATGCGGATAAAGATGGATTTATATGGATTATTTCAGATATTGGATTATATTCATTCAAGCCTCCAGTTCCTGGAGAAAATTTTGAAAACGTCAATGTGTTAAAATATATTCATAATCCTCTGGACAGTACCTCCTTAAGCACAAATGCAATCAACACAATTTTCCAGGATAAACAAAAGAGATATTGGATTGGCACAAGAACAAATGGAATTGATATTCTTTATAATAGAGTGCCTGACGGAAAATTTATACACTATCCGTTTTCACCGGATCATAATAGTGTTGTTGGAAATAATATCCAGGATATCTTTCAGGATTCTAACGAAAACATTTGGATTGGTACACAAAATAGTGGTATTAGTATTGTTGTAAATGATACGTTATCAGATAATATTAACTTTGCAAATTATAACCACGACGAAAATAATCCATATTCGCTATTTTCAAATAGGATTCAAAAGATCATTCAGTCAAAAGATAAAACTATTTGGATTTCTGCAGAATACCGTTTGCAAAAAGTTGAATCCGAGAATTTTGATTTTAATAATTTAAAATTTGATACTTATACTTCAAATTTAAATACTCCTGCCCTTCTAAATGTGAATGAAATGTGTTCGGATAGAGAAGGGCGCTTATGGATTTCTAATTATGGTAATGGGGTTGCTGTTCGCGATCCTGCCAAATATAAATTTCATCATTACAAAATCCCAAATAGCCAGATTATGTCTTTTTTTGAAATGCCTGGTAGTAATGGGAGAAAAGTATGGGTAAGCACCGGTGCGGGACTTTATTTGTTTGACCGCGTTAATAATAAATTCATCTATACGAATAATCATCAAGCTAAAAATGAATTGAGAACCAATATAAATAGATTTTATCAATCAAGATTTAATAAGAATGTTTGGGTTGGATGTACTCGTTTTTATAGTTCAGTATCAGCAGTAGACACAATATTGCCGCATTCTATGTTTTGCGGATTCAAAAAGTTCGATCCTTTTACCGGGAAAACAATTGTGCTTAATAAAAATGCGAAAACTTTACTGGCATATAAGAATAGCAGTGCGTCTAGTCACTACCCCGTTAATGAGGTATACGATATTGAAGAAATTTCAGAAAAATATATTGTGTTAGCCACACATCTTGGCATAGCATTATATGATCAGCAAGAAGATAAATATATTCAGAAACCAAAAGGTCCGCTTTCAAAACTAGCAAACATTAATGGCGCGATAGTCGATTTACTCCACGATTCAAAAGAGAATTTGTGGATTTCAGTAACTAGTATAAAACAAAGATGCGTGTTTCGGTTCAATCCGCTATCAGGTGAATTAAGAAATTATTTAAAAAATAAATTAAAGCTGAAGCACAACATAGTTAATAAAATCATTGAAGATTCAAATGGTGATATTTGGTTTGCAATAAGAGGATTAGGTTTGGGGAAATATATTTATGAAATCGATAGCATATCTTTCTATGATTTAGCAGAAGTGCAGTACAAAGGATTAGGTGTAAAGAATATGCTTGAAGATGATAACAAATATTTATGGTTATCGGGTACATACCTCACTAAATTTGATATTGAGAATGGATCGTATTGGACTTATAAAAAAGAAGATGGGCTTCAGGACGATGTTTTTGCCCAGTGGGCTGCATATAAAAGTCCTGCTACTGGTGAAATGTATTTCGGTGGTGATCATGGATTCAACATATTTCATCCAGACAGTATACAAGCAAGTAGCTATATCCCGCCCGTTTTTATTACAGATTTTGAATTAATGAATAGTCCTGTCGTACTTGCAGATTATAGGGAAACGGAACACATATTACCAGATAATTGTATTGAATCAATTATTTTAAATTATGATCAAAACTTCTTCTCATTCAAATTTGCTGCCTTGGATTATACAAATCCATCTAATAACCGGTATTTATATAAACTTGATGGACTCGATAAAGAATGGATTCAATCGTACGACCGCAAAGCAACTTATACCAATCTGGATCCCGGTGAATATATTTTAAGAGTTAAAGGTTCTAACCATGA
>JAJDNK010000165.1 GCA_022340715.1 bacterium BMS3Abin03
AGAATATTACAGGAATTTTAAAGGGAAAGGAATAAAAGACCGTGATATTGTTGTATGGCTTCCACCTGGTTACTTTGAAAATACTTACAAATATTATCCTGTTCTTTATATGCATGATGGACAAAATGTTTTTGATCCGAAAACATCAGCTTTTGGTGCAGACTGGCAAATGGATGAAACAGCGGACTCTTTAATCAAAAGACATTTAATTAAACCAATCATAATTGTTGGTGTTTACAATACCCCGGATCGCTCAAGTGAATATGCAGCAAATGATACAGGTTATGCCTATATGAATTTTATTATCTACAAACTGAAATCCTTTATTGATAGTGTGTACAGGACACTTCCAGATAGGGAAAATACAGCAACGGGGGGCTCTTCTTTGGCTGGTTTGATTTCATTTATGCTGATTTGGAAACATTCCGATGTTTTCTCAATGGCGGCATGTCTTTCCCCCGCTTTTAAAATTGAAAGGTATGATTTTGTTACCCCGGTTAAGAAATATTCAGGAACTAAGAAGCAGATAAGATTATATATTGACAATGGAGGAATCGGTATTGATACTTTACTTCAGGATGGAGTAAATAAAATGATTGCTGCTCTGACTGAGAAAGGTTACACAGTGGGAAAAGATTTATATCACTTTAAGGATTCATCAGCAGGACATAACGAAAAATTCTGGTCTAAAAGGATATGGCGTCCATTAATTTTCATGTTTGGGAATGAAGATTCTAAGAAATTGTTGAAATAAATCCTGACTAATGTATATCTTTTTGAAAATGCTGATAATCTTTTAAACTTTTCCAATCGCCACCCCATTCCCATCCTTTATCCTTAAATGCTTTTACTATTTCTGAATCAGGTCTAAATGTTCCTCTCTTACTTATATTATATGATGAGCCTTTCGGACTGCAACTGCCATTCTTTACGTAGGGATTTTGCAACGGATTTATATCGATTGCCAAACCTTGTGCATGCATCGACAAGATTTTTGTTCCCGATACATACCTGAAATTAAAAGCAGAAGTATTGTTATCTCTCATCGACATTTCATCGGACCAGTTGTACTCTGAAATAGGAATTACTTCCCTCACAGGAAATTTTATTTCTTTTATTAATTTGAAAATATCCTTTACATCGTTTTCAATTGCTACATTAACAACTAATTGTCCCTGGTGAAGTCTTCCGTCAAATCCATAATACTGCACAGTTACAAGTCTTAAATCCTTCTTTATATATGCAGGAATTGTAATTCCTTCCAGTGCTTCTTCAAGGGTATAATCTGCATCAATTACAACTGCTGTATTTTCACCCTCAGAGTTATCGAGAGTATCATTTGACTTAGCATATGCATTGCCAAATTTGGAAAGACCTGTTATAGTGAGCAGAAAGCTGAAATAGAATAAATATTTGATATGAACCGTAAACCTTTTTATTAAAATCTCCATACAATAAACTTAAATGAACAGTGAAAATAATTACAAGGTAAAATTACAGGACAACATGAATATTTTATTTTTAATGGATAAATTTGTTCACTAATTCTTGAAAGATTAAAATGAAATACTTGCCTGCGTTCACACTTATTATAATTATTTTGTTTTTTACCGGTTGTTCCAAACAAAATGAGATTAAAATTAATGCATCCGGATTAAAGTATGTTGATGAAAAACCTGGTGAAGGAAGAGAAGCAAAACAAGATAATGTGGTTACTATCAATTACAGGGCGTGGATGGCGAATGATTCTACTGATATTTTTAGTGATTGGACTTCCGATACGACTAAGTTCGCATACCTTGTCGGTGATAGCTACAGTAAAGGAAAAGCAATCAAATTTGTCCTTGGAGAAAACCTGTTTATAAAGGGTCTTGATGAAGGTATTTTGGGTATGAAAACAGGAGGAATACGTGCAGTATTTATCCCTTCAAAACTTGCTTACGGAAGGAAAGGAATGTACCCTATCTTAGCTAATTCTGATCTTAAAGTTGTTGTTGAATTGCTTGAAGTTAAAAACAAAATTATAACAAAAATGTGGGATATTGATCCATCTAAATTAAAGGCGACGGAAAACGGATTAAAATATGGGATTGTAAATGAAGGACAGGGTAGTTATCCTTCTAATGGAAATGCAGTAATGATAAATTATACTGGCTACTTGCAGGACAGCACAAAGTTTTATAGCTCTGTTGAAATAGATGAGCCGTTTGAATTTGTTGTAGGTGGTAAACAGGTTATTGATGGTCTTAATGAAGGAGTAAGACTTTTGAAAAAAGGTGGAAAAGCAAGATTAATTTTACCTCCATCGCTTGCGTATAAAAATATTTCGCTGCCCCAAATCCCAGCAAATTCAACATTGATTTTCGATTTAGAATTGTTGGATATCAAATAAGAAATTTTTCAGTTATTAAGTGAAACATTGAGATCACAGATAATATTTTATTAAACTGATCGCCTGTGAATAATACCCACTTCCAAAAAGATTGAGATGATTCAGCACGTGATATAATTTATAAATGTTTTCTCTGTAGTCATAGCCATCCGGTAGAGGAAATTCCTCATTGTAAGCCCGATAAAATTCTGAATCAAATCCTCCGAATAATTTTGTCATTGCCAGATCGGCTTCGCGGTTTCCATAATAAACTGCCGGATCGATTAAACACGCAAATCCGTTTTTATCAACCATATAATTTCCTCCCCACAGATCGCCATGAAGCAATGATGGTTTCTCGCCATTATCTGTAACAATTAAATCAATTTTATTTTCCAACTTCGAAATTGAACTTCTTAAATCTGAGGTTGAGTTGCCCGACTTTTCTGCCAGATGAAACTGGTATAAAATTCTTTTTTGGAAGTAAAATTTTGTCCAGTTTTTTTCTTCATCATTATCAGGGATATTTAATTGAGGATTTGAGCCGATATAGTTATCCTCATAAAATCCATATTTTTCATTATTGAATTTATGCAGCACTGCAAACTTTCTTCCAAAATCTTCAGAAAAATTTTTTGATCTACTGGAACTTTCTATAAGATCAAGTAAAATAAATTCCTTATCAAAGCTGATAACTTTTGGAATTGTGATTACACCCGGTTTGTCAAGCTCCTGTAAACCATGAGCTTCAGTAAGGAACATATCGCTACCTGATGAATAATTGTATTTCAGAAAATAAGAATTTCCATCTTTAGTATTTACTTTATATGAACTACTAATACATCCGCCAGAAAGCGAATTCATCTTGGTAATTTGCGAACCAAGAATATTTTCAATTTTAGATTTTATTTTGTTGTTTAACATCACCAAGCACTTTATTTAATAATCCTTTTGTTGAATCCTCAAGCATATCTAACACAAGATCAAATCCATCTTTTCCACTATAATAGGGATCGGGTATTTTATTTGATGAGAATGTTTCGCAAAAATCAACCATCCTGAAAATTTTATTATCATATTTATCATCTTTATCAAACAGTTTTATATCATCATAATTGTTATTATCCATCGTGACTATGTAATCAAAACGGTTAAAATCTTTTTTCGGATCAAATTGCCTCGCGACACTATCAATTATATATCCGCGATTTGCAGCAAATCCAATCATTCTTGGATCCGCTTGTTCTCCTACATGGTAATCTATAGTACCAGCAGAGTCAACTTCGAATTTATGAGACAACCTGTTTTCATTTATTTTCTTTTTCATTATAGCCTCAGCAGCGGGTGATCTGCAAATATTGCCCATGCAGACGAATAGAATTTTCTTTTTTGTCATGTGTGATTTTTATAGAAATTAAATTTTGATTTATAAAAATATAAAAAGGTTTTAAAAGTTTAGGATAATTATTTTTTATTCCCCTTGAATAGTAATTATTATTCTCCTACTTCCTCCATGATTTCTGTGTTCACAAAGATAAATTCCTTGCCATGTGCCAAGATTAAATCTTCCATTTGTTACCGGAAGTGTTAATGATGTACCAAGCATACTCGATTTTATATGTGCCGGCATATCATCACCGCCTTCACTTGTATGCCTGTAGTACGGTTCATTTTCTTTAACGATATAATTGAAATAACTTTCAAAATCTCTTCGCACATCCGGATCAAAATTTTCATTCAGTGTAAGAGATGCAGAGGTATGTTTAAGAAGTAAATGAGCAATCCCGGTTTTGATACCTTTCATCTCTGGTAACTGCTCTGTTATTTCATTTGTTATTAGATGAAATCCACGCGAAAGGGATTTAAGTTTAATTTCTTTCTGAAATATCTTCATTTATTAATTCTCTTAATCTCAATCTTTAATCCCTCAAATGATTTAAATCTATCAATTCCTAAACAAGTTCCATTTAAAAGTACATCATCACCCGGTTGAAAATTGATATCTGATGATTCTTCCAGACTATCAGGGAATATACAATAAATGTTCACGCCGCTACTATCGGTTTTTAACTGAAGTACATTATTAATGTCACTTAATTCATAAAATCCTTTTACAGTTCCTTTTACTTCAATTTCTTTCTGAAGGTATTTATTATCCGCTTCGATTTTGTTTTTCGAGTATTCATTGGCAAGATCATTTGCATTAATCCTGGTCGATTTCATTTCCTCATAAAAAACAAAAATTGCGGCTATCAATAAAACAAGCATTAATGAATTAAATAATTTCTTCATCTTAAATTCTTTGTAGACTTGTTTTTAATATACTATGATTTTAATAAAATTTCATTTATGGATAGAGAGATTAAGAGCAGAATTAGGGCTAGAGCAACTACTATACAGAAAGTTTATGCCAGTTTAATAGAATAAATTGAAAAAAAGAGCGACTCAGCGAATCGTTCTTCAGAAAAAATTTTATCCGGTTATCTTGTTCCCAGCTTAATCTGGAATGTCTTTTCTTCATCACCACGTTTTACTACAACTTCAACAATATCTCCTGGAACGTAATCGGCAAGGGCATAGGTAAAATCATAAATGTTAGAAATTTTCTTATCTCCGAATTTTATTATAATATCTCCACCCTGCAATCCCGCGGTTTCTGCGGGTCCGCCTTCACTTACACCGCTGATTTTATAACCATCTACATTACCAGCAAAATCAGGTATTGTACCAACCCAGACTTTTCTGCTCGGCATTTTTTCAGGTTCTTTTCTTTCGACTAAAAGGTAATCCGGTTTTTCTTTCGTGTCATCAATAGAATTAAAAACATCATACACGTAATCAAGGACTTCTTTTTCGCCATCAAAATTAATTTTGTCCGCATCATCAGAAGGTTTATGATAATCTTCGTGTGTGCCGGTGAAGAAAAACAGCACGGGAATTTTCTTAGCGTAAAAAGAAGATTGATCGCTTGGTCCATATCCTTCATCATTGAAGGTTAATGTTAGGCTATCAGCGTTATCTTTATTTAAAATATCTTTCCAGTTTGATGAAGTTCCAGTACCATAAACTATTAATGATTTATCTCTCAGCCTTCCTATCATGTCCATATTTATCATTGCATCTGTGTTCTCAGCAGGGAAAGGCATATGATCGACAAAATATGCTGAACCAAGTAAACCCTCTTCTTCACCGGAAAACGTAACGAAGACGACGGTTCTTTTCAGCTTATCTTTTTCGCTAGCGATTTTCTGAGCAAGTTCCAAAACACCTGTAGTTCCAGAAGCATTATCATCTGCACCGTTATGAATTTGTGGTTCTGTTCCGGTGTAAAGTGAGTTCTGATCACCCATACCGAGATGATCGAAGTGTGCACCGATGATCAAATATTGATTTTTTAATTCGGGATCGTTTCCTTCAATATATCCACAAACATTCCAGCTTAGCTTTTCAATTTCGTGAACTTCGGTTGATAATCTTACATTTAAATTTTTAAAAATAAATGAAGCTGGTTTTAATGAATCATCAATTAATTTTTGATAATCCTTAAGATTATTTGATTGAGATCTGAAAAGTTTTTCTGCAATTTCTCTTCTCATATTCAACACACCGAAATCATCCATAGCGCCAGCCTGATCGTATTTTAAAGTGAGCAACTCATTTTTATCGTTATTGGGATCGAATCTATTTACAAATATTATTGCTGATGCACCTTTATCTCGGGCAACTACTGATTTTTTTCTCAATGGTGCATATTTATCAAACTTAGAATGCGGAATGTTCATTTCGGGATGGTCTCTTAAAACTAAAACAACTTTACCTTTTACATCTAAACCGGCATAATCATCATAATCAATATCAGGCGCGGAAATACCATAGCCGGCAAAAACCAATTTATTATCAATATTTGTTTTCCCGGAAAATGAAAGGGTCGTGTAATCATCATTTATTTTTGGAGTAATTTTTTTGTTGCCAGCTAAAAATTCCAGGGAATTGTTTTTAGTTAGCTTAACGCCAGCCACAAAAGGGAACTCCTGCAAATAACTGTCATCGAAACCAGGTTTGAGTCCATAAGATTTAAATTGATTTTCAATATAATGCGCTGCTGTCAGACATTCTTCAGAACCTGTATATCTTCCTTTCAGCTCATCTGAAGCTAAATAGTAAATATGTTTTTTAATTTCTGCAGTAGTAATATCCGGGCTGCTGATATCCTGTGCAAGCAAGGGAAGGAAATTAAATACTGCAATGATAAAAGCGAGAAATAAATTTTTAAGCATTAGTTTCATCCTGAATATTTCATTTAAATTTTTTATTCAATCCAATCGGCAAGAAATATATTAGTATCACCTTCTTTTTTATTAAACCTGTTTGAAGCGAATACAAGATGCTTCCCATCTTTTGTAAACATAGGGAAACCGTCGAAGGTATCGTTAAAAGTTATTTGTTCTAATCCTGTTCCATCAACATTTACCTTGTAGAGATCAAAATTCCTTCCGTTTTCGCTGTTAACATTTGAGGCAAAAATTATTCTCTTAGCATCGGGAAAGAAGAAAGGGGCAAAGCTCGCCTTTCCGAGATTGGTAACTTGCTGAATATTTTTTCCATCAGCATCCATCACGTAAAGTTCAAGTGCGGTCGGTCTTACTAAACCATTTTGAACGAGGTCGTTATAATCTGCAAGCTCTTTTTCCGTTTTTGGTTTGCTTGCTCTGAAAACTATTTTACTTCCGTCTAAAGAGAAGAACGGACCACCATCGTAACCCTTTTCGCGGGTTAGTCTTGTTTGATTACTTCCGTCAATATCCATTACATAAATTTCAGGATCACCATCCCGCATAGAAGTAAAAACAATTTTATCACCAACGGGTGATACTGTCGATTCAGCATCATACCCTTTAGTAAATGTTAGCTGTTTTAGATCTGAACCATCAGCATTGGCTGAGAAAACATCGAAAGAATCATAAAGTTTCCACACATATCCTTTTGAATAATCAGGTGGTGGTGGACAATGTTTATCAGCTAAATGTGTTGATGAGTAAATAATTTTTTTATCTCCCGGCAGAAAATATGAGCAAGTGGTTTTCCCAAACCCGGTAGAAACCATTTTTTTATCAGAACCATCAATATTCATTGTGAATATCTGGTCGCATTTTATATTGCCGTGGGAAGTTTGATAGATCAGTTTTTTCTCATCGAAAGAGAGATAAGCTTCAGCGTTTTCTCCTTCGTCCGTAAGCATTTTTATATTTGCCAGGTGCTTTTCACCTTCGACTTTGTATTTATCTCCTGAACTAAAGAATATAAATCCAAAGGCAAGCATTGAAAAAAACAATATAGAAATTAATGGA
>JAJDNK010000170.1 GCA_022340715.1 bacterium BMS3Abin03
TAAAGTTTGTTTCTGTCGAACAAAGTTTAATCAACATTATGAATGATTAACTAGATAAATATAGGAATTTAATGATATGAAAATAATAACGGCTTGGAAACATACAGACGCAGAAACAGGAATTTCTGTGTCTGTATTGAAATATTAAAGAATAAACTTACTCAGGTCCCTGTTCTTTACAATCTTATCGAGCTTCTCCTTTACAAACTCCGCTGTAACCTGAACTTTTTCTTTTGGAAGTTTGTCCGGCACATCGAAAAGTATTTCATCGAGCAAGGTTGTAAGTATTGTATGAAGTCTTCTTGCACCGATATTCTCTACCTGTTCATTTACCTCCGTAGCAACACGTGCAATTTCCCGAATTCCATCTTCGGTAAATTTTAGTTTTACACCCTCAGTTTCAAGTAAAGCACAGTATTGTTTTAGCAATGCATTTTGAGGAGTTGTAAGAATCTGTACGAAATCTTCTTCGCTTAAGCTGTTAAGCTCAACACGAATAGGGAATCTTCCCTGGAGTTCAGGTATAAGATCAGATGGTTTGGAAACATGAAAAGCACCCGATGCGATGAACAAAATATGATCGGTTCTTACAACACCGTATTTTGTATTTACGTTTGTACCTTCAACAATTGGAAGAAGATCGCGTTGTACACCTTCACGAGAAACATCCGGTCCCTGACCTTTGCCACCGTTACCGGCAACCTTATCTATCTCATCAATAAATACAATTCCTGAATCTTCGACTCTTTTAATTGCTTCACGCTGAACGGCATCCATATCGATGAGCTTTTGCGCTTCTTCCTGCACGATAATTTTTTTTGCGTCAGCTATAGTGGTTTTTCTTTTCTTTCTCTTTTTTGGCATCAGGTTGCCCATAATTTCCTGGATGTTGATTCCCATATCATCCAGCCCGACCGGTCCGAGAACCTGCATTCCAACAGTTGGTGTAGCCTGAGAATCAAACTCGATAACCTTGTCATCCATTTCACCATTCTTCAGCTTTTGTTTCATCCACTCACGTGTTTTCTGATTCTGGTATTCTTCAGAAACAGTTTCCTGTTGCTGCTGAGGTTGAGGCTGTACATTGTTTTGTGTTTGCACCTGGTGAATTGGTTGATGCGGTCGTCTTACAGGGGGAATTAAAATATCAAGTATTCTTTCATCTGCTAATTCTTCTGCTTTTGATTGTACCTCAAGGGTTTTCTCTTCTTTTACCATATTCACTGCACGGTCAGTTAAGTCGCGAACCATCGATTCAACATCTCTGCCAACGTAACCAACCTCTGTAAACTTGGATGCCTCGACTTTTATAAACGGTGCTTCTGCAAGTTTTGCTAGTCGTCTGGAGATTTCTGTTTTACCAACACCTGTTGGCCCTATAAGTATGATGTTATTAGGAAGAATTTCCTCACGAAGCGAATCTTCAACCTGCTGTCTTCGCCATCTGTTTCTTAATGCAATAGCAACTGCACGTTTTGCTTCTGTTTGTCCTATAATAAACTTATCAAGTTCTTTTACAATCTTAGTTGGTGTTAATGCTTTCATTGTATCAGTCATTATAAATCCGATTTTCTTTATTCAACAGTTTCAACATTTATTTTATCATTTGTGTAAATACAAATTTCCGAAGCGGTTTTTAAAGCTTCATTTACTATTTCCTTTGAGGAAAGCTTGCTGTACTTCTTCAACATTTTAGCTGCTGCCAAGGCATACATACCACCTGAACCAATTGCAACTATTTTATCATCCGGTTCAATAACATCCCCATTGCCGGAAATAACAAGAGCAGTATCCTCTGCGATTACGGCAAGCATTGCCTCTAATCTTCGTAAAAATTTATCTGTGCGCCACTCTTTTGCAAGTTCTACAGCAGCCCGACTAACATTTCCTTTGTACTGTTCGAGTTTATCTTCAAAACGTTCCATCAAAGTAAATGCATCGGCGGAACCACCGGCAAACCCGCAGAGTACTTTACCATCTGCTACCTTTCTTATTTTAATAGCATTATGTTTCATAACAGTATTACCGAGAGTCACCTGTCCGTCGCCACCTAAAGCCGCGGTACCGTTATGTACTATACCAAGTATTGTTGTTGATTTAATTTCTATACTCATTAAAACTCCCTGTAAACTATGTTGCTATTTCTAAATTTTATCCCGGATTATAAGCTTTTAACGGTATTGAAGGGAAAATACGCGATACCTTTTTCCGGTATTGGATATACTCTTCACCAAAATGCCGTATTAATTTCTTTTCTTCGTAATAAGAGCCAACATAAAAATAAACTACTAAACATATAAAGAATGTGAGGTAAAACAAATCCATAACGGGGCGGAACAACAAAAACAGGATGCTGAATAAATATAAAGGATGTCTTGAATATTTGTAAGGACCGCCGATATTCAGGGTTAAATTTTCGTCCAGTTCAGAAGTATATTTTTTTTGAAAATATCTTTTTATCTGACCTATTCCCAAAAATTCTTTTACGCAAATGTACTTAAAAGCACATATAAATCCGGCAAGAGATAAAAACTGCGGGATCAAAATGATAAGGTCGTAAGGATTTGGCAGATCGTAAATTGTTACGTGGGGTTTGGGTGATAGCTGGTAAATGAAATAAAAAGATGCTAATGAAAAAATATTATAACCTATCCTGTAGAATGCAATGAAGCTACCAAAATTCTCTTTAAAACGTACTTTGTTCTCGATTGATGCCAGGAAAGAATGCAAAACAGCAAAAAGTGTAAAAAGTAAAACGATGATTGACACATCGAGTATAATATGCATTACAATTCTTTTCTAAGCCGGGCGACCGGAATCCTCAGTTGTTCCCTGTATTTTGCGACTGTTCTTCTTGCGATGTGAATACCTTCATCATTTAAAAGTTCAGCAAGCTTATCATCACTGTATGGCTTGCTTTTATCTTCGTCATCTATTATTTCTTTCAGCCGCTCTTTAATATGTTTGTTTGAAACTTCTTCGCCCGAATCGGTTGAAAGTCCTTCACTGAAGAAATATTTCAATTCGTGAATTCCCATAGGACTTTGAACATATTTGCCGTTAACAACACGACTGATTGTTGAAATATCCATCATTATCGCTTCGGCAATATCTTTGTAGATCATCGGCTTAAGATACTTAGGACCTTTTTCAAAAAACTCAAATTGTCTTTCGAGAATTGCCTGCATTATTTTCAATAAAGTTTCTCTTCTCTGCTGTATACATGCAATAAACCATTTTGCTGATTCAAATTTTTCTCTTAAAAATTTATAAGTCTCTTTATCGCGTGGATTCTTTTTTCTTCCTTTTCTTTTCTTTGCGTCGAACATTTCAAGATATGACCGGTTCAATGTAACAGAAGGCATGCTTTTATCGTTTAACGTGATGATATAATTATCATCAACTTTTTCCAAGAGAAAATCGGGTGTTATCTGGTTCATCTCTAACGTTTCAAAATTTCCCTCACCGGGTTTTGGATTCAGACTCTGAATTAATTCTACCGTTTTCTTTAGAGATTCATCCGTTAAATTCATCTTTTGTTTCAGAGCTTCGAAGCGGCGTTTTGTAAAATCGTTATAAAATTCCTCCAGCATTTTGATCGCGAGATATTTGTAGTATTCATCAGCTTCTTTTAAAGCCCTGAGTTGAATTAAAAGACACTCCTGCAAATTACGTGAGGCTATTCCGATTGGATCGAAGTGTTGTATTGTGTGAAGCAGTTCTTCAGCTTCTTCGTATTCAATTTTTACGTGCTCGAATAAATCGAGCTCTTCAAGCAGTTCATCGAGATCGCGTTTCAGGTATCCATCGGCATCGAGGTTGCCGATTATTTCTTCGCCGAGCATCGTGAGGTTTTCACTCAGATCACGGAGCCTTAATTGTTCAAGCAGGTGTTCATAAAGTGTTTCACGAACCGGTGCCAAAGGCTGAAAAACTTCTTCCTCGTTGCTGCGGTTAACTTTTTCGTGATCGAGATCCTCATCGTTCATATAATCTTCAAGTTCGAATTCTTCGTTATCGGGATCGCTTACCTCATCGAATTCATCTTCTTTATCTTTTTCTTTATCATCCTGATCCTGGCTGAGTTCCATATCTTCTTCCAGTATCGGGTTCATTTCAAGTTCCGTTTTTATTCTTTGTTCGAGTGCGAGTGTGTTAAGCTGCAATAATTTTTGATATTGTATTTGCTGAGGTGATAGCTTTTGCTGCTGCGATAAACGCTGGCTGAGTGTTAGCATATTATTTTCCGATTTCCTTTTTTAATTCTGAATACCATTGTTTACCAAAATATCTTTGCAGAGGTTCTTCACAGAACTCTGCAATGGTAATATTTTCCTCAACGCCTTTTTCAAGGGCTGGTTTGCATTCATCTATTTTTTCAAATCTCAGAACATCGCCTCCAAAATCCGAAATCCTGATTGGGAACAAGTGACAAGAAATTGGTTTCTTAAAATCAGTCTTATCATT
This sequence comes from bacterium BMS3Abin03, assembly GCA_022340715.1. Classification (GTDB taxonomy): domain Bacteria; phylum Bacteroidota; class Ignavibacteria; order Ignavibacteriales; family Ignavibacteriaceae; genus BMS3ABIN03. The sequence continues at coordinate 4,468 of JAJDNK010000170.1, forward strand.
ATTGTAAGCTTTTTCAATTCCGCATCTTGCAATGTCGTCTTCATAATAAACAAAAACACATTCTTTATTTTCCACACTTCTTATCAGCAGTTCGCCGTCTATTTCTTCATAAAAACCTTTGCTTTCAATTACTTCTATATTATTCAAAGGCAGATATTTCTCAATAACATCGAGAAGCCCGTCAATTTTACCGATTTCCTCCCTTTTTAGAGGGGCTCCGTATTTACTTTCAAAAGTGCAGCAGGCACCTTTGCATTTATCCACATTGCAAACAAAACGTGTTTCAGCAATTTCAGGGCGAACAAGCACTTCTGCTACAGAAATCAACATTTTCCTCTGTTATTGGAATAATTTTTGCTGAAAAATAATCAAATGTTTGAAAAATGCAAAGTTTAAATCCTCAGATTTAATTCTTAATTTCCATCCAAAATTATTCCACTATATAAAACAGCTTTTCCGAAAGAAAAGAAATGAATTTTCCGGGAAAGGTCATTTTGATTACCGGTGCTTCAAGTGGTATCGGTAAAGAGATAGCTTTACAGCTATCTAAAGAAAAATGTTCTTTAGCACTTTTGGCAAGAAGGATCGATTTGCTAAATGAACTTGCGGAACAGTTAAAGAGTAATGCTGCGAAGATCGAAATTTTAAAGTGTGATGTTGCCGATCCGGGGGAAGTTAAACTGGTTGTTTCCGAAATCAAAAACAGATTTGGAAAAATTGATGTTGCAATCTTAAATGCCGGAGTTGGGCACAGAGCGGGAGCTAAAGAATACAGCGCAGCAAGTTCTAAAAAAGTTTTTGATACAAATGTACTTGGGATTACCAACTTCATTGAAAATATACTGCCGGATTTTATAGAAAGACGAAGCGGAGCGATAGTCGGTGTCACGAGTCTCTCTGATTCACGAGGCTGGCCTGGTAGCGGATTTTATTCCGCAAGTAAAATAGCAGCAACAAGACTGCTTGAAAGTTTAAGAATTGATGTTAAACAGTATAACATAAAAGTAATTACTGTAAAACCAGGATTTGTAAGAACAGCAATGACAGCAAAGAATAATTTTCCTATGCCGTTCTTAATGGATGCCGCTAAAGCAGCGAAAATAATTCTTAAAGGTATCAAGAAAGAAAAACGTATAATTCAGTTTCCGTTTCTTACTGCTTTGGGCTCAAGAGTTATCGGTATAATGCCGGATTTTCTGTTTAGGTATTATGCATCAAAGTGGTCTGAAAAGCATATGAGTTAAGAATAAAAAATGTAATCATTATTTTGGGGTTAAATTTATTGGGATGATAAGAAAACTATTTTTTACAACTCTATTAATTATTCCTTTCATCAATGCGCAGGAGGATACCGCCCTAATACTCAGCGAAATTATGTTCTATCCGGAATCGGGACCAAACGAATTTATCGAGTTATATAATTTCAGTAATACTGACAGCATTGATCTTAGCGGATATAAATTTAAATACTCGACCTCTTCGGCAGATGAATTTATTGATGCAGGCGAAGGAACAATCCTGCCTCCGCAATCATTCGCGGTAATTTTTGAAGGAGATTACACGATTGGTTCGGGGATTTACGATTCAAGAATACCGCCTGAAGCATTGGTTTTAAAAATATCAGACAATTCATTTGGATCATCGGGAATGGCAAACACGGCCGACAGATCCGTAATGCTTTTGTCTTCTGCAGGCGATACCCTGGAAACTTATATTTACTCTGCTGATAACTCTCAGTCGTTCTCCGATGAAAAAAAAGAATTAGTAAATAATGGTTCGCCATCAAACTGGGATAACTCAGTAGTCAGCAACGGAACGCCGGGATTCAGAAATTCGATAACACCGTTTACAGATGATCTTGAGCTTACTTCGTTAACATTCTTCCCCCAATTCCCGATAGAGGGTGATGAGGTAACAATATTTGCAAAAGCAACAAACAGGGGATTGATGAATGCTGCCGCTTATTCAGTTGAGATTTATAATGATGTAAATACTGATTCCGTTGGAGATCCTAACGAATTGATATTCTCACAAAACTATTCTAATCTATCCGAAGGTGATTCTCTAATTGTGAGTATGTTATTGAATAACCTGTCGGAAGGAAAATATCAAATAATAGCCAAAGTTATTTTTAATAACGATGAAAATACAACGAATAATCAACTGATAATTTCACTCACAGTTTTTCCGCCGGGTAATAATTATAATGATCTTGTTGTTAACGAAATAATGTATGCTCCCTCTTCTGGAGAACCTGAGTGGATAGAATTGTTTAACCGTAGTTCTTCAGCAGTGAATTTGAAGAAATGGGAAATATCAGATCTTTCGACAACTGTTACAATTACACCAGTCGATAATTTTATCCAGCCCGGAGAGTACATAGTTTTAACTAAAGATTCTTCCATCTCAAATTTTTATAATGTTCCTTCCGAAATCATTGAAATTAATATACCTTCTCTCAATAATACAGGAGATGCCATTGTTATAAAAGATACATTAAACGTTTTGATAGATAGCGTACTTTATTCTCCTGATTGGGGAGGAAACACTGGCAGAAAATCACTTGAAAGAATTTCAGTCGATGAGAGCAGCAACGATATCGTAAACTGGGCAACCTCTCTTAGTCCGTTTAATGCCACGCCTGGAATGATTAATTCTGTTACGCCGAAAGATTACGATCTGGCAATAACTTCTTTTAAATCTTTAAAAGATTTCGGAATTGTAGGAGATGAAATTCAGTTCAACATACAGATTTATAACAAAGGCCTACACCAATCGGACAATTATAATGTTAGTCTTTACAAAGATGCTAATTCAGATTCCATTCCTTCTGCCCCGGGATTAATTTCGACTCAAATTAGTAATTCGCTTGCATCTGGAGATAGTTCAACGTTCGCTTTTCAAACAAATGAGTTCGAACAGGGTTTAAATCATTTCATAGCTGTTATTACAACAACTTTGGATGATGATACAACCAACAACATTGGTTTTACTAATGTTATTGGTGCAACTGTAAACGAAGTGAGGAATGATATTGTAATAAATGAAATCATGCACTCGCCGGATTCGCCAGAGCCGGAATGGATTGAGATTTATAACAGAAGTAACAAAAATATTAATCTTAAAAATTATCAGTTATCTGACAACTCCGATACGGTAAGAGTAGTTGATAACTATTTGCTGATAAATCCGGAAGAATATGTTATGATCACTAAAGACACGAGTATTTATAGTTTTTATAATATTTCTTCAAAAATTGTCTTTAAGAATTTTGCTGCGTTAAATAACAGCGGAGATAAAGTTATTCTTCTCGATTCATTGAACAGAACAATAGATTCACTTCATTATCTTTCATCATGGGGGGGGACGAACGGAAGATCGCTTGAACGAATTGATGTTGATGCTTCTTCAACGGACTCAATAAACTGGGCAACTTCACAAAGTGTCTTCAAAGCAACTCCGGGTTCTGTAAATTCAGTTACCCAGAAGGATTTTGACATCGCGGTAAAAGAAATTTACTTTTCACCGGTATTTCCACTTGATCACGATACCGTAAAACTATCTGCAAAGATTCTTAACAAAGGATTAAATTTGGCGGACTTTACACTTCAACTTTTTGAAGATACAAACCTGGATTCGTTGCCCGACATTCTCATTGAAACGACTTCATCCTTCAATCTTGTTGCCGGTGATTCAGGAATATTTCGATTTAATTACCGGCTGGAAGATATACAAAACACGCATGGTTTTTATATGCGTTCTATTTTTTCACAAGACCAGGATACAACCAATAATGTTATTTACCGGAACATTTCTCCCGGTTATCCACCACAATCAATAGTTGTTAATGAAATAATGTATTCGCCATCCAACGGAGAACCTGAATGGGTTGAACTTTTTAATAATTCAAATACAACGATTAACTTGAAAGATTGGAGTATCACAGATGTTATTACTACACCGGTAAGCATTGTGATTGATGAAGATGTAATAATGTCTCCCGGTTCTTATTTAACTCTGGCAAAAGATATTTCAGTTCTTGATTATCATCGATTAATTCCTTCGCTGGTTTATGAAATTAGTTTACCGAATCTCAATAATGATATTGATGGGATTGTTTTAAAGGATAGTCGCGGTGCGGTGATTGATTCCGTTTTATACAATAGTGATTGGGGAGGAACAGCTGGACACTCGCTTGAAAGAAGAGAAATTAATGTCAGTTCAAATCTCCCGACTAACTGGGGAAGTTCAACAGATATCGAGTTGAGCACTCCGGGTAGAATTAACAGCATTACCCCGAAACAATTTGATCTTTCTTTGAAGGAAATGAACTTTAATCCTAGATTCCCGGTCTCAGGCGATGATGTTTTTATCTCAGCTTTGATCAAAAATAACGGGTCGGCCAATGCAGAAAATTTTTCCGTGGAATTTTTAATTGATACAGATTCCAATGATGTTGTTGATCAATTATTAAGTATGCAGGCGGCATTAAACCTGGAGGCAGATGATTCTATTTATGTCGTTTCAACAGTGCCCATCGAAAATCTAACGTCAAAAATCTTAGCGGCAGTTCGGATTGTTTATACAAAAGATGAAGATACACTTAACAACTATTTTGAAAAATCAGTAGAACCGGGATTTGCTCAAAAGTCGTTGGTTATAAATGAGGTAATGTATTCTCCTGTTGATAACGAACCGGAATGGGTTGAACTGGTTAACATTTCAAACGATTCTGTGAGCTTAAAAAATTGGTTGATCAGCGATATACTTTCTACACCAACGAAAAATATTATTACCACGAGCGATGTTTTTTTGCAGCCCGCTGAATTTATAGTTGTCGCAAAAGATACTTCGTTTTATTCTTTTCATCCCGATATTACATCTAAAGTATTGCTTACCAGTTTCGGTTCGCTTGGAAATACAAAGGACGGCATAATTGTTTACGATTTCAGGGAAGGAATTATCGATAGCCTGCTTTATAGATCTTCTTGGGGAGGAAAGAATGGTTATTCCCTTGAACGTATTTCGGTAAATGAAGAAACAAATGACAGCATAAACTGGACTTCATCACTAAGCGTAAACAGAAGTACACCAGGTGCATCTAACTCGATTGAAAATACGCCCTCCTATAAAAAAGGAGATGTTGCAATAAACGAAATCATGTTCGACCCCGGTGAGGATAATTCCGAATATATTGAATTTGTTAATCTCAGTGGAAAAATGATAAACATCGGTGGATGGCGATTAGAAGATGAGAACGGAAATTTTTATAAGCTCTCAGAAACCACTTATACTTTTGAAAATAATTCTTACTATGTCGTGGCTGCGGATTCGCTTATCTTTTCCAAATATTTTTTAAACGGTAATGTGGGAGTTGGGAATACTTCGAGTTTGGGTCTGGTAAATACCGGCGAGCTTATTTTGTTGAAAGATGTGAAAGGAAATGTAATCGATTCGGTATGGTATTCTGATAAATGGCATAACGACAATTTTACTGATACAAAAAATATTTCGCTCGAAAGGATAAATCCCAAACTTAACGGGAACAATCCAGATAACTGGAGCAGTTCGGCGGATATGCTTGGTGGAACTCCCACAAAGCAAAACAGCGTTTTCACGGATAATCTTAATATTGAAAACAAGCTTTCCGTTTCTCCGAATCCTTTCTCTCCTGATAACGATGGTTTTGAGGATTTTACGTTAATTAATTATAAGCTTAAACAGGCAACTTCACAGGTTAGAATAAAAATATTCGATAGCAAAGGAAGATTAGTTAGAACTCTCGTTAACAACCAGGCAAGTGGTTCTTCTGGTTCTGTAATCTTTGATGGAAGAAACGATTCCGGTGAAGCATTACGTATAGGTATTTATATTATATTTCTTGAGGCAATTAACGAAGGTAACGGCGTGGTTGAGAATATGAAAACAGTTGTTGTGATTGCAAGGAAGTTGTAATAGCGATATAACAAAGAGAGTACATATATAAAATGTCAGATTGACCGGTTAACATCAGTTGCATCCGTTCAATCCGTGTTCTATTTTTCTACTATCCAATTTAAATGGGTTGTATTGATCCTTTAAGGAAAACAAGCGGAGAAATTTTGATGAATACAGAATTAAAAAAAGCAGCAGAACGTTTACAAAATAATATCGATTCAGTTCCGGGGAGATTTCTAAAATATTCTGAGGAAGAGCTGAGTAAAAAACCCGCTCCAAAAAAATGGTCTAAAAAAGAAATACTTGGTCATTTAATTGATTCTGCCGCTAACAACCATCATCGTTTTGTAAAATCACAGTTTGATGGAGATCCCTTTTTCGTAAACTCCTATTCACAGGATGATTGGGTAAACACACAGAGGTACAACGAGATCGATTCCAAGTTTCTTGCGGAACTCTGGAAAATGTACAATATGCATTTGCATTGGCTGATGGTAAACTTTCCGGAGGATAAACTTAAAGTAAAATGCAAAGCAGAAGATGCAACAGAGTTGAAGGAGAATATTCTGCTGCTCATTAAAGATTATGTAGATCATATGAATCATCATCTTGAACAAATTTTTAATTAAAAATTATTAAGCTTAATTTAGCCATCGTTTTCTACGGCGGGCAGTTTCTATTTAAATAAAGAAAGGATGTTATGAAAAAGATTGCATTACTGTTACCAATTCTGCTTTTATTTTTATACGGTTGCGGACCTGATTACAACACGGATTTTGAGCCGCCACTGCCAAATGCCAAACTCGATGATGTTTTCCCGGGTGAAATTGCCGGGTTGAAAAGAGAAGTTACAAGAATGCAGCTTGATCATCCGATGGAGGGGTTTACTTCGTCATACGGCAACGGGAAAATAACCATCGATGCAATTCTGACACAGGGTAAAAGTGATGCCGATGGTTATTTTAAAAACTCAATTGCACCCGAATACGATAAAATGAAAAATCATTTCCGGGGAAACATAAATGGAAAATGGAGTGCGAGCGGAACTGATCAAAACGGAAAAAAATGGTTTGCCTGGGTAAACAACAGGTGGATATTTCAAATAAGCGGAGTAGACAAAGATCACCTGATGAAAGCAATAGACGCTTTTAAATATGTAGCAGAGTAATTTGTTTTGGAGTCTTTTGGTTTTTCAAGATTAAAATTGCTCAATATTTTATTCGTGTGATTTTGCCAGAGGGGAGAGCGTAAAATTTTTTATGCTGGCATTTTAAATTTTGGCTAACCAATTTTCCGATCAGGCATAGACAGAAATTGATTTAAAAATTTTCTCGTAACATCTGATATAAAACGACAAATTTTGAAACTCATTTTGTTGTAAATAGTTGGCTGTTCTCACTTCAATTTTTACTCTATGTTGGAATTAATTTCATTCTTCTTTTTTCAATTCTTAATACGGAATTAATTTGAAATTAATAACGAATAATTCTATTTTGCTTCCCCTTTGTATTACTGCTTAGACTATTATGAAAAGCCAACCCAGGGCGCTGCAGATACTGAGGACGGAGAACTAATTAATAATCAATTGTGCGTATGGCACTTAAAAAAATACTTATTATTTCCATAACTGCGTTATTGGCAGCTTGCAGCAATTATGAAAATCACAAACTAATTGTTGATAAAAATGCTGAATCTTATAACGCTGTTAAATTATCTGTTGCTTTAGTAGGGGATGCTGAAATAAACTGCCGTGGGCAAATCAAGTATAATGATGTTCTTCTTCATGAGTTCAATATTACAAGTCACGATCAGAAAAAGCCTGAAGAATTTTTGATCAATTACTCTGAATTTCCCGGTGTCTCACTTCAACTCGCTTCTGATTTCATTCTTGGCTCAAAACCAAAGCTTGAAATAACAGTTACGAATGATGATAAAAATTTTTCAAGAAAAGAATACCTTGAATTGTCGCCAATTATTCCACCATTTATGACTGGTATTTCTCTGCAAAACCGTGATGTTGCTGCAAAATATCCACTTAGTTACAGGGACGAAGTTTACAAAACTGAATCTTTTAGTGAGAATAAAGGTTTAGATCTTGATGAGTATACTATAAAAAAGATCGCATCTTTATCTACGCTGATTAAAAGTAATAAAAAAATCTTGTCTGCAGTTGTTCCTCCCGGTATTGATGTTCCCGTATATAAAGGAATGAATGATTTAAAGGTTTCCGTCGAATGTGATACGTTTTCATTAAAGCCGCAGCTCGTTTTGTATCCATCGCCACGTAATAAATATTATGAGGGACCAAATCTTTACCAGATAGCCAAAGATGTTTATGACGGAAATCATAGCTTGAGCACAAGAAAAATTGTAGATGATAAATTCTTAATCGGGCGAAATTTTGATGTATCTAAACTTACTGGCGAATACGATCTGTTCTTGCTTATATGCAATCAATCCGACATTTATTTCTATTATGATATCGGTTCGGTTATTTTTGATAATGTTGCTCCCGAATTCGAAGAATACAGTGCGGGTGCTTATTACTTTGCCGGAAATGCGTCTTATGAAGGAAAAGTTTATTTAGATTACAAGATTCCCACTAAAAGAAATCCATATGACGTAATATTTAGTGGAAAGGTTTTTGGCGATGTTAAGGCAATTTCTGTTGAAGGCAAGACAGTGGATTTTCATAAAAACGGTGATTTATTATTCAGCAGGAAAATTTATATAAATGGTGGGTACAAGGATGTACAGGTAAGCTTAAGAGATGATCTGGGGAATACAAAAGATTATAAGTTTCCTATTGTGGTAGCACAGTAGTCTTTAATTAAATTCAGTTCAACTTTTCATTTTTCACTTTTAATTTTTCTTATCTAACCGGATTTTATCTCCATTTTGAAAATGTTATTTTAGTTATTAGATTAAAAAATTATGATAGAAATAACGGATATACATAAAAGTTTCAATGGTAAAGAAGTTTTAAAGGGGATAAATCTTAAAATTGCACGTGGAGAAACTATTGTAATCATTGGAAGTAGTGGTTGCGGAAAAAGTGTGTTGATAAAGCATATAGTGGGATTATTAAAACCTGACAGCGGCAGTATAGTTGTACACGGTCAATCAGTTAATGATTTAAATGTTAAAGAATTAAATCAGCTCAGAAAAAATTTCGGATTTCTCTTTCAGGGTGCTGCTTTGTTTGATTCGATGACTGTAGAAGAAAATGTTGCTTTACCTTTGGTAGAATCTGATAATAAATACACTTCTACCGAAATTTCAAAAATGGTAAACGAAAAACTTGAGCTTGTGAATATGCCGGGAACTAACGATCTGAAACCGGCTGAACTTTCGGGCGGAATGAAAAAAAGAGTCGGGTTAGCCCGCGCATTAATTAATGATCCCGATTATATTCTTTACGATGAACCCACTACGGGTCTTGATCCTGTAATGTCTGATTCAATAGATAATCTTATAAAAGAATTGACCGAAAAATTAAACGCCACATCGATTGTCGTTACACATGATATGTACAGTGTTAAGAATGTTGCGCACAAGGTTGCTATGATCTATGATGGCAAGATTCATTTTCATGGTAGCGAGATGGAATTGCTTTCATCAAATGATCCTATAATTCAGAAATTTATTAAAAGGACTGCGAAATAATTTTAAGTTTCCAGTTTAAAACAAAAAAGGCGAAGTATTAAAACTTCGCCTTATTCTTTGGATCTCAGTTTTTATTAATGCAATGCATACATAAAACCGAACATAATTCCCAATGCTGTTGAACTTGATCCTTCGGTAAAGACAAGATGATATTGGATGCTTAGATTAAGCAGCACGGCAGCTGAAGCCAAATAGAATGCTCCTAATTGTGGAGCTATCCCAAATTTTGTAGTGCTATCATCGAAGCTATCAGAATATGTAGTTCCCAAAACACTAATACTGTAACTGTACGAGTAACTGATTAAATAAAGTGCAGCTGCCAAACCGACATATGGCATAAACTTTTTACCGGGATTAAAAACATAGCTTAGTGCAAATGCAATTGGTACCCAGGAATAGCTGTTATCGACACCTTCAACTGATTCCTTTTCGCTGAATTTGATATAACCAACAGAGAGCTGTAAAAGGATACTTCTGGCAATCATATAACCAACCATAGCGTGAGCAGAAAATCCTGTACTCCATCCATCTGCCAAATCACCTACAGGAATCGTAGCATCAGCAGCTAAGCCAACCAGCCACAATTTTAGTAACTCATTACCCGCTGGATTAGTGACATTCGCCGGTAAATCTAATTTAAGGTTTGATTCCATTTGAGAGTTACCGAAAGTAGGTTGCACTTTTCCAGTGATGTCCTGAGATAGTTCCAGTTTCATTTCGGCGTGTGTTGTAATTGTACTACCAAGAATTACAATTACTGCGTAATAGAACACTTTTTTCATATTTGGCCTCCTATAATTGTGATAGATAAGTTGAATTATTGAGTTAAAAACTATTTAATTTATTCTTTATCTATTAGTAAGATCAATATAAGGATTCGTTGTCAAAAGTCAAATATCGTCACAACAAAAATGATTGGGATGGGGTAAACTTATATGAGACAAATAGTTTGTTCCATAAATAAATCATAGACGGGCAATTAAATATAATTATTATTATTAAATCCTATATGCATTTGTTAATCAGATAAATTCATTCCATTTATATAAATTTAATTTTGGATTTTGTTTTTATTAGTCAGATTATTTTTTTCTGGTAAATGATAAAATAGAGGGATATAGTATATGATAGTTGAAATGATCCAATCAATGTTGGCTCCAGGATTAATGATATCTGCTTGCGGACTACTATTGCTTGGAATGAACAACAAATATTCTCTTGTGGTGAACAGGATTAGTTTACTTAACGATGAAAAAAGGAAGGTATTAAACAAGTACGAATCCAGTGATGATTCTATTAGCGATAATGTGAGGTTGGGAAGCATTACAAAACAATTAGATAAGCTTGTCTTCAGAGTAAAGCTTGTAAAGAATGCAGTGTTATCTTACACAATTGCTGTAGCTCTTTTTGTATTTACGTCAATACTGATTGGATTGAAACATGTACTTTTTGCTGATTCATCCGGCTACATTGTTATGATTATCTTCTTATGTGGAATGATACTCGTTTTGGTTGGTGCATTTTTCGCAGCTTATGAAACCATCAGAGGTTTTGAAATAATCAACTTAGAAGTTGAGGTAGACAATTAAAGTTTTTATGGTATAATTCTCGTTCCGCAATCCGGATTTGAAAGTTGAGTGGATTCGGTAATTATAGTTTCCTTCCCGCTTTCTTTTACAAAATTAATTGCTGCTAAAATTTTTGGACCCATACTACCCGAAGTGAACTCACCTTGTTCATAATATTTCTCTGCTTCAGCAACTTTTATTTTATCCAGCTCTTTCTGATTGGGCTTTTGAAAATTCAGATAAACTTTGGGAACATCTGTGAGAATGTAAAATGCGTTTGCACCGATTTCTATTGCCAGTTTTGCCGATGCCAGATCCTTATCAATTACAGCCTCAATCCCCCGAAGAAAATTATTTTCATCTCTGTAAACAGGAACGCCTCCGCCTCCGGATGCAATTACAATATTACCCAGAGTTGTTAAATCTTTTATTATTTTTTTGTTTACTATCTCAAGTGGTCTGGGAGATGCAACCACTCTTCGCCATCCTCTTTTTCTCGGATCCTCTGCAAATACAAGATTCTTGTTTGATTTAGTCAATAATTCAGCCTCTTCTTTCAGGTAAAATGCCCCGATCGGTTTTGTTGGTTTTTCAAATGCGGGATCATTTATATCTACAATTACCTGTGTAACAATTGTTACCACATTCTTCTTTATTTTATATTCAGTAAGAATGTTTTTCATTTGTCTTTCAATCATATAACCAATTCCGCCCTGCGAATCGGCAACACAAATATCAAGAGGCATCTGTGGAATTTTGTACTCTTTATAGCCGGCATCATTTCTTAACATAATATTACCAACCTGGGGTCCATTACCGTGAGTTATAACAATATCGTAATTATATTCTAATAATTTTAAAAGATTAATACAGGTATCGTAAGTGTGTTTTTCCTGTTGTTGAATTGTTCCTAATTCATTACCCCGTAACATTGCATTACCACCGAAAGCTACGACTGCAATTTTATTCTTCAATTTTAACTGCCTTTTTAATAATTACGTTTAGATGCAAACTGTAAAATTATGAAGCTATCTTCTTAAAAGAAAACATTTTACCTTGCATAAGTATATATAATTAAATAAGATAATTACTGTTTGAGAGAAATACATCTATTTATTAACCTAACCCGCAAAATGGAAGCCAAAAGTTGATATGGATGCACGAAAAAAATTTGATCCGAAAGAGCTCTTAAAGCCCGATAATATGCTTCGTCTTTATGCAAGTGGAGCATTTCCTATGGCGACCGATAAATATGGTAGTATAAACTGGTATCTGCCAGAGATAAGAACCATAATTCCCCTGGATGATTTTAATTATCCACGTTCCGCACGCAAAGCTATTGAAAAATCCAATTTCCGGATAAAATTTAATTCTGATTTTAGTAAAGTCTTAACCGGCTGTGCAGGTCGCGATGAAACATGGATTTCGCAGGAACTGATGGATGCATATAAAAGATTGCACAAAAGAGGTCACGTGCATTCTGTTGAAACGTGGCAAGATGGTAATCTGGTTGGAGGTTTATTCGGTGTATCATTTAGAGGGGCTTTTTTCGGTGAATCGATGTTCTCAAAAGTTTCAGAAGCATCTAAAGCTGCACTTATAGCATTAATTAATCATCTTATTGAAAAGGATTTTGTTCTTCTGGATGTTCAGTATTTAACCGGACATTTACAGATGTTTGGTGCAATAGAAATTACTTTCGATGAATATACCGGCTTACTTCACAAAGCTTACACACGTGGTTGCGAGTTTTAAGAATTTCTTTCTCGATAATTTTATTTTGTATTTATCAGTATTAATCCAAGTTGAGGTGTAGAGATAAATTCACAGCCCTCTTTAGTAAGATAAACTTCTTCTTCAAGTGTTGAAACTCCGTAACCTTCAACAGGAAGTCGCGGCTCAATTGTGAAGACCTGGTTTTCCTCCAATTCCATAAAAGGAGCATTACCATATCTTTCCCAGGAAGGAAATAAACCAGCAACACCATCGTGCACAGTTTTGCCAACCTGGTGACCCAAACCGTGTGCATATTCCGGGTAACCGTTTTCTATTATGTAATTTCTTGCAATTGCATCCATATCAACTCCTTTAACCCCTGGTTTTAAAGCCTTTGCAACTTTTTGTATAGAATCTCTTATGATTTCAAATCCCTTTTGAACAGGTTCTGGCGGTTTTTCTTCACCATCGTTTAGAACATACCAGGTTCTTTGAAGATCGGAACAATAACCTTTGTACATTATACCAAAGTCCATATTAACTAAAGTTCCTTTTTGAATTTTCTTATCACTCGGTCCCATATGTGGTCCTGAAGGATTGGGCCCTGCAAAAACGGCAGGACAATGAGTTTCTTCCCATCCCAGTTCAAATCCTTTATCGAATGTAATTTTCTTTATATGTTCTGCAACTTCTATTTCACTCACACCCGGCTTGATAAAATTTGTTGCCTCATCAAATATCTTTAGCGTTTCATCAACAGCCTCTTTCATGATAGAAAGTTCAGTTACAGATTTTCTTCCACGCAAAGCTGAAATGATTTCTTCAGCGCCGGTAAGCTTGTTTTCGAATCCGGTTCCTTTAAGATGATCAAGTAATTTCAGGAACATTCCATGAGTTAGTCCATCAGCAAGCACCGAAGTTTTAGAGAAGTTAATCGCAATCTTTTCAGGATTTTTCTTTTTCAGATATTCTTGTAATGGTTCACGAATTGACTTCAGATATCCGGTTATGTTTTTATATAAACCCGCTTTTACGAAATTTTCTTCTTCCATATCTCCTACAATTGCAGTAGTATCGCCGTCTTTATTTATTATAAAAGCCGCTTCCCAGGTTGAATTATTTCCGACTACCATGTCCATTGCAGCATCGTGATTAATCGAACTTTCTCTTACAAATGTTAACCACATATCGATATCTTTTTCTTTCAGGATATCTACAGTTTGAGCTATTTTTTCCTTAAATATCTGCTTACTCATTTTAAACCTCGCTGAATAAAAATTATTCGAATAAAGTGCAATTTATCAAATAACTTTGGAAGATTCTATCTAATTTGAATAATGGGAAACTTGTTTAAATGCACATGATTTATTGATATGCTTTGAAGGATTTTTGCTAATTTTGTAGACGATTTTTTAAATAAAAATTTTTAATCTGAGAGGAAAAAATGAACGCCTACGTTGAAACAGTTCTGGCCAATGTGAAAGCTAAAAATCCGAACGAACCTGAATTTCATCAGGCTGTTGAAGAAGTGCTTGAATCTCTGGAAGTAGTTCTTGAACGTCATCCTGAATACCAATCAATGAAGATATTAGAAAGAATGACCGAACCAGAAAGAGTAATAATGTTCAGAGTACCATGGATGGATGACCAGGGAGAGATTCACATCAACCGTGGATTTAGAATTGAAATGAACAGTGCAATCGGACCATATAAAGGCGGATTAAGATTTCACCCTTCAGTAACACTTGGCATACTTAAGTTTCTTGCTTTTGAACAGGTTTTTAAAAATGCACTAACAACTTTGCCGATGGGTGGTGGTAAAGGTGGATCGGACTTTAATCCCAAAGGAAAGAGTGATAATGAAATTATGCGCTTCTGCCAAAGCTTTATGACTGAACTTAGCAGACACATCGGACCTAACACAGATGTGCCCGCCGGTGATATTGGTGTTGGTACGAGAGAGATCGGATTTTTATACGGTCAGTACAAAAGAATAAGGAACGAATCAACCGGTGTACTGACAGGCAAAGGTATAAACTGGGGAGGTTCTCTAATTCGTCCAGAGGCAACAGGTTTTGGTGCCGTGTATTTTGCTAATGAAATGTTAAAGACGAAAAACACCTCTTTCGATGAAAAGACAGTTCTTGTTTCAGGATTTGGCAATGTAGCATGGGGCGCAGTTCAAAAAGTAAATGATCTTGGTGGTAAAGTTGTAACTCTCTCCGGTCCGGATGGATTCATTCACGATCCCGAAGGAGTAAAGGGAAAAAAAGTAGATTTTATGTTGAAGCTAAGAGCCAGCAATAAAGATGCTGTTGAAGATTATGCCAAAATGTTTGATGTACAGTTTTATGCAGGTAAAAAACCCTGGGGAATAAAAGCAGATGTTGCTCTTCCTTGTGCAACCGAAAATGAAATTTATGAACACGATGCCAAAGAGCTTGTTAAGAACGGATGTATATGCGTTTGTGAAGGAGCCAATATGCCAACTACAATTGAAGCATATCATGTATTTAACGAAGCAAAGATTTTATACGCGCCGGGTAAAGCTTCAAATGCTGGTGGAGTGGCAACTTCAGGACTCGAGATGTCGCAAAACAGCATGAGACTTCCATGGCCAAAAGAAGAAGTAGATAAAAGACTTCATGAAATTATGATAAGAATTCATAGTACCTGCCTGACAACTGCAGAAAAATTTGGTACGCCAGGTAATTATGTGAACGGTGCTAACATAGCAGGCTTCCTTAAAGTTGCAGATGCAATGCTTGATCAGGGATTAGTCTGATTGTAATTAATTCATTAAGTGTTCTTATTTACGGATTAAAAAAATCACTTCGTTTCAGAATAGAATTCCTTATCAACTTGGGGGTTTTTTATATTAACCAAGATTAGAGGAATTGAAAGATCGATACTTTCTGGTGTATATGTCATTCCGGAAATCTAAGCATATATAACTTGCCAATTATCAAATATTTATTTATTCACATAAAATTTTCAGATAAAACTAATTTCTCTTCTTGACTTGAATATTGAATATTTTTAGCTTTACAACGTTCCCGCAAACGTTTGCAGAAATGAAACAGGTAACTATAAAAAATATTGCTTCAACACTTAATCTATCAGTATCAACTGTATCTCGTGCTTTGAATGACCATCCTGACATACATACAAAAACAAAAAGGTTAGTTAAAAAAGCCGCTGTAGAATTAGGATATAATCCAAACATTATAGCCCGCAGTCTTAAGTCGAGCCGATCAAACCAGATTGGTGTAATTGTTCCTGAGATAAGGCATGATTTTTTTGCAAATGCCATAAGTGGAATCGAAGAAGTTGCATACCAAAAAGGTTATACGATAATTATTGCTCAATCAAATGAGCAGCAGGAAAGAGAAGTTATAAATTTAAATTCGATGTACCTTCATCGCGTTGCGGGAATAATAGTTTCTATTTCTCAAACTACAACAAGCAGTTCACATTTTAAACGACTTATTGAGCGCGGGGTAAAGATGGTATTTTTTGACCGGGTTTGTGATGACCTCGATACACCTAGAGTTCGTGTAGATGATATGGAAAGTTCTTACAAAGTCGTTGAATATCTTATTAAACATGGCTATAAAAAAGTAATTCACTTTGCCGGTCCACGTACTCTTGAAATTTGTAGGAACAGGAGGCGTGGTTATGAAAAAGCCCTTAAAGATTTGAGGGTCGGATATGAACCGTTAATATTTGAAGGAGGTATGCATGAAAGCGATGGTTATAATCTGGCAAACGAATTACTCAAGAATGGAATTAATAGCTGTGCTATTTTCGCAGTGAACGACCCGGTAGCAGTAGGAGCTGTTAAGAGATTAAAAGAATCACATATTGAAATACCCGGACAAATTGGAATAGTGGGATTTTCCAACAATCCAATAACTGAAATGATTAGTCCGGCACTCAGCACAGTTGATCAACACTCATTTGAAATGGGAAGAAAAGCAGCGGAAATTCTGATCGATCAAATCGAGGGTGGAAAATATCCAAGTTCTGAATTAGATATAAAACTTGAAACTAAATTAATCTTAAGAGAATCAACCTGAAAATTTTTTACAATGTTACCTGCACGAGATTGCAGGTTTAATTTATGATATTTGAACAAAGCCACAGAAGATTTAATCCTTTAACAGGGGAATGGGTACTCGTTTCACCTCAAAGAACCAAAAGACCCTGGCAGGGAAAGGTTGAGGAATTATCAATATGTGAAATTCCTGTATATAAAGAACATTGTTATCTCTGCCCTAAGAATAAACGAGCGAGCGGAGAAATTAATCCGGCATATACGTCAACTTTTGTATTTGAAAATGATTTTAGTGCTTTACAGAAGAATACCGCAAGCTTCAACACGAGAGAATCCGATTTATTGAAAGCTAAATCTGAAAAAGGAATTTGCAGAGTCGTCTGTTTTTCTCCCAAACACAATCTTACTCTTGCAGAACTTGATGTAGAAGAAATCATTAAGGTAATAAAAACCTGGCAGGATGAATACGCGTCTCTCGGTAAAGAATCCTTTATTAATTACATACAGATATTTGAAAATAAAGGTGAGATAATGGGATGCAGTAATCCGCATCCTCACGGACAGATATGGGCACAGGAAACAATTCCGAATGATCCCGCGAAAGAGCAACGTAATCAATTGAAATATTATAAAGACAATAAAAAAACTTTATTAAGTGATTATGTTGAACTTGAACTGCAAAAGCAAGAAAGAATAGTCTTTGAAAATGATGGCTTTATCATCCTGGTTCCTTTCTGGGCCGTCTGGCCTTTTGAAACTATAATTGTTACAAAAAGATCTGTTCAAAATATTCTTGAATTAAACGAGAAGGAAGTTGAAGAATTTGCCAAGGTAATAAAACTTATTACAGTTAAATATGATAATCTTTTTAATGTTTCATTTCCTTATTCGGCAGGAATTCACCAGGCACCTACAGATGGCAAAGATCATCCGGAATGGCATTTCCATATGCATTTTTATCCTCCGCTTTTAAGATCGGCAACTATTAAAAAGTTCATGGTCGGATATGAAATGCTTGCCGAACCTCAGCGGGATATTACATCGGAAAGAAGTACGGAAATTCTGAAACAGACAAGCGGTGTTCATTTTTCTTTAAAAGTAACAGATGAAAAAAAGTAGAATAGCAATATTAGTTCTGAGTTGTTTCCTTTTGGGAAATTTATTCAGCATTGCCTATTGCACTGATAATGCAAAGAACGATACACTTGCTTTAGTCGATCAAAAGGCAATAACGACAGAGGACTTCATTACTGCGTATAAAGAGAAAATGAGAAAAGTCGGATTAACGGATAATGTTGAAACAAGAGTACAGTACCTGAGGAATCTTATAAGCGACGAGTTATTGATTGCAGAAGCGAAAAATCAAGGATTGGATAAAACAGAAACTGCACAAAAAGAATATAAGCGTATTCGACTTCAGGAACTATTAAATACTTACACAATAAAACATATTTCACCGGGCATCAACATTACTGAAGATGATCTGGCAAAGTTATATGCGAAATTTAACACGAAGGTTAAAGTAAGTCATCTTTATGCAGCAACAAAAGAAAAAGCAGATTCTTTATACAGAGAATTAATGAAGGGAAAAAAGTTTGAAGATCTTGCAAGGGAAAACTTTAATGATACCGGATTAAAAAACAACGGTGGTTCGGTTGGTTATATTGCTATCGATGAGATGGATCCGGATTTTGAAAAAGCTGCATTCTCGATGAATATTGGCAAAATATCAAAGCCGGTAAAAACGGTTGAGGGATATAGCATAATTAGAGTCGAAGATATTAAAAGTAATCCATTGCTTACTGAAAATGAATTTTTAAAAGTACATGATAAACTTAAAGCATTTGCTCGAAAGCGTGCATTTGAAGAAGCATCCAAACAATATGCAAATTCTCTTCGTGAAAAACTTAATACAAAGTTTAACGATGAAATTATATCGAAGATATTTAAGACTATTGCAGATAAATCATTGCTTGATTTTTCTGAAGCACCTTCAAGCCTTTTGCATGAAGATCTGAATAAGACAGTAGTTTATTCCGGAATAGGGAATTGGAGTCTAAAGAGACTTATTGATGAAATGAACATGGTTTCTGATAAACAAAGAAAATTTATAAGAACCAAAGAAAATCTTGAAGATGTAATTGCAGGACTGGTAAACAGGGAATACATTGAACAGAAGGCGGTTACAGAAGGATTGGATAGGACGCCTGCATTTCAGAAAAATGTTCGGTATAACTTTGAAACATTTTTACTTGCAACAATTGAAAAAAAATTAAAAGATAAAATTCGTATTTCACCTGATTCAGTAAAATCTTATTACGCTGATAATATAAATCTTTTTACTGAGGGTCCGACAATCAGGCTTAGTTCTATTCTTGTTGATAATCAATCACTTGTTGATTCCATAAAATTTATGCTTGATAATGGAGAATCGTTTGATGATCTGGCAAAAAAATATTCCATCCAAAGAATGACTGCAGAAGACAGCGGTGATATGGGATATTTTAAAAGAAGTGAACTGGATGATCTTGCCGATGAAGTGTTTGCATTAGAGATCGGTCAATGGGCAGGTCCGTTTTCTAGCCAGGGAAAATACGTTTTTCTTAAGTGTACTGATTTAACAAAGCCGGTTACAAAATCATTCGATGAAACTAAAAAAGATATTGAATTGACACTAATTAGTTTTAAATGGTTCAAAGAAAGAGATAAATACGTTGAGTCGTTGAAGAAGAATATCAGTTACCAGATGTTCCCGAAAAAATTATATGATATTAAAATTAACCAATGATTATTATATGAAAAGAAAATTTTTACTTTCTGCTTTTGTGTTTATAATATTATCAGGTTTTACTTCAGCCCAGACTTCCGGTAAAATTACGGGAAAAATAACAGATGCAACTACCGGTGAACCCATTCCATTTGCAAATGTAGTAGTTGAAGGGACAAATTACGGTGCCGCCAGTGATTTTGATGGCGTATACATCATAGTAAATGTTCCTTCAGGTACTTATAGCGTTATTGCAAGCTACATCGGTTACGTAAAAACAAAAACCACAAATGTGCAGGTACTTACCGATCTTACAACTAATCTCGATTTTTCATTAACATCAACAGCTGTTTCTCTTAACGAAGAAGTAGTTGTTGTAGCGCAAACCCCTCTTGTTAAGAAAGACCTTACTTCCACGGAATCAAGGGTAACTGCTGAAGAAATTGATGATATGCCACTCCAGGATTTAAACCAACTAATAACTCTCCAAGCTGGTGTAAACAGGGATGACCGGGGCGATATTCACATACGTGGAGGAAGATCGAGTGAAGTTTCTTATCTGATAAACGGTATAAGTATAACCGATGATTATGATCGCTCACAGTCTTTGATAGTAGAAACGGGATCTATACAGGAATTGCAGGTAATTAGCGGCACTTTTAATGCAGAGTATGGAAATGCATTAAGCGGTATTGTAAATCTTATTACTAAAACAGGGGGGTCTGATTTTCGAAGCAATATTGAACTATGGACAGGAGATTATGTCAGCAACCATAAAGATATTTTTTGGAATATTAACAATGTTACACCTGCTGCCAATTATAACATACAAGGTTCGCTAAGTGGTCCGCTTTTATCTGATAAACTGACCTATTTTTTTACAATGAGAAGATTTTATGATGGCGGATACATTTACGGTATTAATAAATATAATCCGGAAGGTCGTGCAAAAGTTGTAGGTACCGATATAATTCCTAATCCCGGTGATGGTTCTTATGTATCAATGAATTCTAATGACAGGTGGAGTGGACAAGGAACAATTGATTGGAATATTTCAGATAACTTTAGTTTTAAAGTTGATGCGTTCGGCAGCATGGAATCAAATCGTGTTTATAATCATCCGTACAGGCTTAATCCAAATGGTGCAAAAGGAAACGAAACAAAAGGCTACAGTTTATTTGGTACACTAACACATGTATTGTTCTTAAATACTTTCCAGGAATTAACGCTGGCCTATAAGTATAATAAATTTGATTCCAAACTTTATGATAGCCCCTACGATCCAAGATATGTGCATCCCGATTCTCTTAATGTTCCAGGGTTTCATTTTTATACTTCGGGAACAGATCTTAACAGGTTTCAACGTAACACAAAAAGCCTGATCCTGAAATGGGATCTCACCAGCCAGATCGATAAAATTAATTTAGCCAAAATTGGGGTTGAGTATCAGCAAGATAAGTTGTTTTATGAAAATATTAATTTAGTGGCAAAGACGGGAGCGAACGGACAGCAGGTTTATCCGTTTGAGCCATACATCCAGGGAATCGAATCTCCACAGCATGATTTGTTTGAACGAAATCCGGTTAGATTCAGTGCTTATATCCAGGATAAAATCGAGTTCGAAAGCATTATAGTAAACGTTGGATTGCGTTTTGATCTTTTCGATCCACGGGGAAAAATTCCTATCGATAAGGAAGATCCTAATATTTATAATCCTTTTAAGTATGAACATATTTATCATGATTTGAATAAAGATGGTTTAATTGGTTTGGATGAACAAACAGATGCAAATAAATTTACGCTAGCGGAAAAGGAAGCTTTCTGGTATAAAGAAACAACGGTAAAGACTGGATTGAGTCCGCGTTTCGGTGTTGCCTATCCAATTACAGACAGAGGGATTATAAGATTTTCATTTGGAATTTTTCAGCAAATTCCGGAGTACAGCCAGCTATATCTTGGTGATCAGTTTAAGCTTACCTCCACACAAGGATTACAGGGATATCAGGGAGCTCAGCCATTTGGTAATAATGATTTGAAACCGCAGAGAACAACAATCTATGAGATCGGATTACAACAGCAAATATCTGAAGACTTAGCTTTCGATTTAACAGCATTCTATCGGGATATCAGGGATTGGGTTTCTTCAAGTCCACCTATTCCAACTTTTCTTGCTGGAATTTCTTACTCAGAAAGAATTAACCGCGATTTCGCTAATGTTAAAGGTATTACACTTGCGGTAAATAAAAGGTTTACCAATTATTTTTCTTTCGGAGTTGATTACACTTACCAGGTTGCTGAAGGAATCAATTCAACTTCAGACGAACAATTCTTTTCACAACTAAATGGTTCGGAACCCAAGAAGACACTTACTCCACTCGATTGGGATCAGACGCACACACTAAATGCTAACCTGTATGTTGGTACTACAGATTGGGGCGTTAGTTTGATCTCATCATTACATACCGGGCAACCTTATACGCCAACAAGAATTGAAGGTGCTAACACAGGTACTAATGTTTTAACCGGGCTTGCTGATAACAGTCGACGCAGACCAACAATAACAAATATTGATCTCGAACTGTTTAAGAATTTCGAACTGAGTGTTGTCGACTTACAATTATTTGTTAAAATCTTCAACCTGCTCGATTCAAAAAATCCGATAATTGTTTTCGGCGATACAGGCAAACCGGATTATACATTACAGGAATTAACAGTAACCAATCATGATAAATCATGGTTTGTGTACCCAACTTATTACAGCAAACCAAGAAGTGTATATCTAGGAACTAAAATTTCAATAAACGATTAATGTGATATGAAAATAATCAGAGTTAAAAAATACTTTATTCTTTTAACAGGAATCTTTCTTTCCGGGATACTTAATGCCCAGGTTCTTGAACATAAACCAACTGATTTTAGGGGAGATATAAATTCGAGGAAATCTTCTAATGTTGATGGGAACAATCTACGTGTAACTATTTTTAATTCAGGTTATAGTGGTAATCCGGGTAACCGTCCTGATTATGTTAATTATGAATATCCCAAGAACACAAATAGGATATACATAGCACTAGTGGATATATTACTTGGCGGTGAGGTTAAAAGTGATAACGGTGAAACCATTCAACTTGTAGAAGTACCAACAGGGCGCACTGATCCGACAACCGGTGATTCGTGGAATATGGAACCGGTTCCCGGATTTACGGATCCGCAACAAAATGAAATCGCCAGAAGCGACGATCCTAATTCCTGGCCTAAGTATGTGCAGGGAGGATGGCGTGATAAAAGAACCGATCCAAATGATCCCGGCTGGGTTAGTTCGTGGAATGGATTTTTCGGGAAAAATATTTTCAATGCAGACCAGGAATTTTTCTATGTTACATCAGACGATCTATACAAGCGCCAGCCATATACACCGGATACAACCGATCCCAGTCGTGGTGGACTCGGTTTAATCATGGATGTAAGAACACTCGCCTGGACTCACATACTTATAAACGATGTTATCTTTTTTATTCACGATATTAAAAATGATGGTACAAAAACCATCGAAAAAAATTCATTTCTCATGTTTGTCGCAGATTGGGTTGGTGGCGATGATCCCGATGATTATCCTTATGTGGATCTGCAAACCTCGACAACATTCTTAACAGATAACAACAGGATTGGTTCCGAAGCGTTTGGATCAAATCCGGTAGGTGTAGCATCTCTTAAATATATTGAAACTCCGGGTAACCAGGTTAACGGTATAGATGATGACGGAGATGCTGATGAACATACAGATTTAATTGCACAAATTAGTGCTGATCCCGATACAGTAATTCCACATTTTACCACGGATGATTTTACGTCAAGATTTATTCATCCAGGTGACAAAATTGTACTGATCGAACCCGAGACTTATAACAGGATAATCACAACTTACCCTGCAGGTGGTGGCACAGTACAAAGTTTAGGGAAAAATTATGTGTTGCCTGCAGATGGAATTACTGTTTCCGAAGATACACTTGCCAATGGCTATGATGAAGATTTAGATGGTTTAATAGATGAAAAAGAATCTATTCACCTTTACCATATAAATGAAATTACAATGCAATCTAATCCTGTAAGGTATATCAACTATCTTTCATTTAATGTGGGTGAAATAGTTAAACGCGGCTTTATTGTAGCAGGAGAAAGTACCGAATGGAATTACCAGAATGTTGCACCAATGATTGATGAATCGAGAGATGATGGTTTTGATAATGATAATGATTGGAATGCTTTTCTCGATGATAACGGTTTAGACGGTAAAAGAAATACAGGTGATGAAGGCGAAGGAGACGGAATACCAACCAGTGGTGCAGGTACTGAATTCCCTGGTGAATCAAGTATTGATAAAACCGATGTAAGTGAAACTGATTTAATAGGGATTACATCTGCATTTCAGATCCAGGATGGAGTAATAAACTTTCAAACTGCACCGGACAGGGGGCTATGGGATGTTTTAATGTATCCGGGAAAAATAAATCTTGTTCGGCAGGTTGGAGAATTTCAGACTTATGTATCCTCAGGCTTTTTCCCGCTTCTACCCGGACAAAGACAAAGAATGGCAATTTCAGTTTCTATTGCTGCAGGTGGCAATTCAAGGGATGCGGATATTGAAAGTGTTGTGAGTAAACAGCAAGAGGCTACAAAGGCTTACAATGCAGATTATCAGTTTGCACAGGCTCCTTTGCAAGTAACCTTAACTGCAATTCCCGGTGATGGCAAAGTTACACTTTACTGGGATGATATATCTGAAAGTTCTTTTGATAGATATATAGACAGGATTGGTGGAAATGGCGCCGACTTTGAAGGATATAGAATTTACCGAGTAACAGATGCTGCTTTCCTCGATGCTAAAGTAATTACTGATGCTTATGGAGTTCAAACACTATTAAAACCAATCAAACAATTTGATCTTGTTGATGGAATTGTAGGACTTCACCCTGTTGATATTAATGGCGTTAAATTTTTCCTTGGGAATGATACCGGGCTCAAGCATGAATTTGTAGATACTAATGTAGTAAATGGTCAGCGTTATTTTTATGCTGTTACAGGATACGACTTTGGATATGAAACTGCAGGCTTTGCTCCGGCGGAAACTTCTATTCAGGTTAGTGTGTCGACAGATGGGGCAATAACTCACGGAATTAACGTTGCCGTTGTAAGACCAACTTCAAGTGCAGCAGGCTACCTTCCGCCCGAAGTCTCATCATTTGTACATACAAGTGGAGGTGCAAGTGGTAACATCGGATTTGAAATTGTTGATCCAACCAAGATAAAAAATGATCACGAATATGAAATTACCTTTAAGGATACAACATATAAAGTTGAGAATGAAGATGTTGTTCAAACAATCTCTTTTTCGCTAAAAGACAATACAGAAAATCGTTTTCTCTTAGAAGATGACAAAAGTATTATGCCGGGAGATGAAATTTCGATTACTGATGGATTCCGGCTATCACTTGATAATGATAAGGAAATCTCAATTAATAAATCAAAAACGGGATGGAACAATTCAAATGTTTACTCGTTCGATTTTGAAGTTTTCACATATCTACTAAGCCAGGGGATACAAAATCCAAGTGACTATAAAATTGTATTTGGAGATGTGGGTATAGCAACATCAAAAGATACAACTTTATTCGGAAGCCCGTTTCCCTCAAAATCTGTAAACTTTAAAGTAATAAACACTACACAGAATAAAGAGATTGAATTTGTCTTTAGTGAGAATGAAGGAAACGACGGAAAACTTACTATTGATTCTACCGGAAGAACCGATGCCATTTATTTCTTAGAAAAGGATCATTCGGGAATCAAACATTTTACCTGGCAATTTTATCTTAACCGAACAGGGAATCTGGTTGACAAAAGAAATCCTCAACCCGGAGACACTGCAACTATATTTCTGAATAAACCTTTCCTTTCTTATGACACATACAATTTTGTTATGAAAACTTCTAAGATATCCGTTGATAAGGCAAAAAGTGAACTGGATGACATAAGAGTTGTGCCGAACCCATATATAGCGGCAGCTACCTGGGAACCAAGAAACACATATACCAGCGGACGCGGTCCAAGGGAAATTCATTTTATAAACTTACCTGCCAAGTGTACTATAAGAATATTTAATGTGAGCGGCACACTTGTAAAAAAGATTGAACATGAATCAGCATACGAAAATGGAACTGCAATATGGGATGTATTGAGCGATGAAAAATTTGAAATTGCTTACGGAATTTATGTATATCACATAGATGCACCCGGGATCGGACAAAAGACCGGGACATTCGCTATAATAAAATAATAACCGAGCAGCTATGAGAAAGATAAATACTAAAATAGTTTTTGTAATTGTAATACTAATTGTAAGTGTAGTCACCCAATTTGTTTTTGCAGGAGGCATTAAGAAAGTCGGAACTTCCGCAGCCACATTTTTAAGGATACCGGTCGGGGCAAGAGCAACGGGTATGGGCAGCTCTTTTGTTTCAATGATAGATGATCCAACTGCACTTTACTGGAACCCATCTGTTTTATCTTCAGTAGGGAGAAATGCATTAGTTGTTGATCACTCACCCTGGTTGCCGGGAATATATTTTGATTTTGCAGGATTGTCCGTTCCTGTTGAAGACCTGGGTGTTTTGGGATTAAGTATTACAATTCTTCATACTGACGAGATGGAAGTTACAACAGTTGAAGAGCCAATGGGTACAGGTGAAACTTTTACTGCCTCAAGTTTTGCACTCGGTTTTTCATATAGCCGCGAACTAACTGATCGTTTTTCTATCGGTGGAACTTTCAAATATATACAGGAATCAATTTACAACTCTGCAGCAACCGGGATTGCTTTTGATGTAGGAACCATATATGAAACACCTTTTGCGGGTATACGACTTGGAGCAAGTATTTCAAATTTTGGGACTAAAATGCAGATGACGGGAGAAGATTTAAATGTTCGTGTTGATATCGCTCCGGGTCAGGAAGGAAATAACCAGAGTATAGTTGGAAAATTAAATACAGATCAGTTTGATCTTCCCTTAATTATGCGTGTAGGTATCTCAAGTGAGATTGTAAATTCTGAAGATTTTCGGTGGACTATTGCTGCTGATGGCATAAATCCGAATGATAATTCGCA
The DNA here is from genome assembly GCA_022340715.1 of bacterium BMS3Abin03. Classification (GTDB taxonomy): domain Bacteria; phylum Bacteroidota; class Ignavibacteria; order Ignavibacteriales; family Ignavibacteriaceae; genus BMS3ABIN03. Next base: position 31,338 of record JAJDNK010000170.1, read on the forward strand.
GAGTGTAAATCTTGGTAGCGAAGTAGGATTGCTTAATGAAAAATTAAGGTTACGAGCCGGTTATAAAGCACTTTTCCTTTCAGATAGTGAAGAAAATTTTACTTTTGGTTTTGGTTTGAATGAGATAAGTGTTTTGAATGACGTTCTTATTTCATTTGAGTATGCGTATCAGAATTTTGTTCACCTGAGGGATTCCAACAGGTTCACACTTAGTATAAAATTTTAAGGTTTTTTAGTATCAGTATATTATCTGAATCTTGATTTTATAGAAATGATTAAACAATAAGTTCATAAATAAACAAGAGGAGCAAAATAATGAGAACCAGGCTTACAATAATTTTCTTATTTCTATTCCTTGTTTTTTTGATATGTGGAATAGCTGATCAATCGAAAGCACAGGTGAATATAACAATGAGAATAAATACTGCTACCTGTCTGGATACACTTCGCCCGACAGATATTGTTCAGATTCGTGGAGAATCGACCGGTAGCACAACACTTACATGGGAAAACACTTCAGGTGTAATAGCTACAAATATTGGGGGTGATTATTGGGAAGCAACATTCCAGGCAAATCCCGGTGATGTGATTAGGTATAAATTCTGGACCGGATTCAACTTAGATCCGGCAGATGGCACAGCCCACTGGGATGGCTGGGAAGGACCATTCAATACAGGTACAACATATGATAATAATAGATTCATAATTGTCGGAGATAATGATACTACGCTTGCACTGCAATATTATAATGGATGGGAAAACTCACTTGATCCCTTCTGGAGACCATTCGAATCAAAGCAGGATACTGTTGCTGTTTTATTCCGCGTTAATATGGGAGGTGTGATTTTCGATCCTGCAACACAACTGGTAGATGTAAGAGGAGGTTTACCTATGGGTGGTGCACCTGATTGGATAACAATTAAAACTCTTTCGCAGGAAGTTAACAGTGTAAATTCCGGCTCATTCCAATCGGGAGTAGTGTATATTCCAATAGATAGTATAGTTGTTGGAACAACAGAACAACAATTTAAATTTGTAATTCAGCCCGATGTGTGGGAAGGTGATCCTCCGGGTAATCGATCATTTACCTTTTCAGGAACTAACGATACTACAATTCATTGGTATTATTTTAATGATCGTCCACCGTCAGGGCCAGCAGTAACAGCACGAATGCTTTTTAGGTTAAAATTGGATGCATTACAGTCAGTCGGTTTGTTTGATCAATCCCTTGGAGATAGAGTTGCGGTTACAGGAGCTAAAGGGTGGCCACCCTCTGACTTTGATTTTAGTACTGAGCCGACTATGATCAAGATGATTTATATTCCCAGCCTCGAAGAGTGGAACAAGGTTGAAACGTTCACTAAATTCCCGGGAGAGGTTATTCCTTATAAATATTATATTGCATGGGATACTTCAAGGGTTGATACAACAGCCGGTAATCCAAATTATATTCCCGGATTAACATTGAATGATGGTTGGGAAGAACCAGGCTCAACTGGTGGTGCTGATAGAAATTATATTTATACGGATATGACCGAACAGTACCCCGTTGGAGATTTCGGTTATGCACAGCAATTCTTTAACAGTATTCCTCCTGACGGTGTTATTACTACACCTATTACTGTTACATTCAAGATTGATATAACTCCCGCCACTGAAGTAACTGAGAATCCAACGAATCCGCTTTTCAGACCGGGAACGGATACTGTATATGTTCATTTTGATGGATGTATGACACCGATAACTCAAGGATTAACAATGTATGGTACCGATAATCGTATTGAATTAACTGATCCGGATGAAGATTTAATTTATACTGGATCATGGGCTTTAGTGCCTCCAACTTTCTATCAGTTTTGCTACCGGGTAACTTATACTTCTGAAAGTGGAGATATTAGGAATGGAAGTGATAGTCCTATCAGAGGTCGCAGGTATTATCAATATGTTCATCCAGCTTCTATTAATCCGTTAACCTGGCCAGCATCTTATGAACTGGCAGAATTGCCGTGGATGTTAGACAGTTTAACAATCGAAGATCCACCACTGCTTTCAACTGGTGTGGATGATATTGAACTACTACCAAATAGATTCTCTATTTCGCAGAACTATCCTAATCCCTTTAATCCTGAAACAAGAATTCAGTATTATATTCCCGAACGTTCAATTGTTAAAATGCAGATTTATGATATTACAGGACGATTGGTTAAAAATCTCTCAGATATGGAACAGGATGCTGGTTCACACATTGTCGAATGGAGTGGAAAGGATAATTCCGGCCATAAAGTAGCGTCAGGGATATACTTCCTAAAATTTACTGCTGGTGCTTATACAAATACAGTGAAAATGATGCTCCTTAAATAGCAGTATTTAATATTCGAAGTTACAAAACCTGATTTTGTAAATAAGAATTAATTATAGCCTGGCGTATTAGCTTATGCCGGGCATTAATTAAAAAGTTTATCCGGTCTATATTACAAATTGTTAGAACAGATAGGTTTAAGGAATTGAGATGAATGTTTCGAAAATAATTATTTCAAAATATTTAATAATATTTAATCTTTTACTCTTAGTAATGTTTCAATCTCAGGAAATAAGAGCCCAATTTGCTAATGGTGCAGATATTGGCTGGTTGTCTGAAATGGAAGATAACGGTTACATATTTAAAAATAATTCCGGTATCACAAAGGATTGTTTGGAAATATTGAAGGAAAAAGGAATAAATGCATTGAGGTTCAGGGTCTGGGTTAATCCAAATAATAAATATTGTAGCAAACAGGATGTAGCATATATGACCCAACGGGCAAGAAATATGGGATTTGATTTGATGCTGGATTTTCACCTCAGTGATACGTGGGCCGATCCGGGACATCAAACTAAACCGTCAGCCTGGATAACTCATACCTTTACCCAATTGAAAACAGATGTTTATGATCATATATACGATGTATTAGATACATTAAAATCTCTTGGTGTGACTCCTAAATGGGTACAGGTAGGAAATGAAACAAACAATGGAATGTTATGGGAAGATGGCAGGGCATCAACCCATATGAGTAATTTTGCCGAATTGATTAAAAGCGGGTACGATGCTGTTAAAGCAATAGATACTACAATACAGGTAATTGTGCATTTATCCGATGGTCATGATAGAGATTTATACAGGTGGATTTTCGATGGATTAAAAAATAATGGAGCTAAGTGGGATATTATTGGAATGTCAGTGTATCCACATTGGGCTAATTTACCCTGGGCAGTGGATGATAGCTTAGCTCTAATAACTATGAAGGATATGATTTCAAGGTATAATACAAAGGTTATGGTTTGTGAAGCTGGTTTTTCTTATGACCAGCCGGTTGAAGCCAACCATTATCTTTTAGATCTTATAGAAAAAACAAAATCTGTTGGTGGATTGGGCGTCTTTTATTGGGAGCCTGAAAGTTATAACTGGAGAGGTTATAACCTAGGAGCCTGGGATCCTGTAACTAAGCAACCCACCGCGGCTTTGGACGCGTTTTTAGGTATCAGAGCAATAGAGTCGGTGAACGTAACGATGATAATAAATACTGCAACCTGTCCGGATACCCTTCGTCCCACTGATATAGTTCAGATCCGTGGTGAATCAACAGACAGTACAACTCTAACCTGGAATAATAGTTCACCAGTAATAGCAACCAACTTAGGAGGTGATTACTGGCAAGCTACATTTCAGGCAAAACCAGGCGATGAAATCCGCTATAAAATCTGGACAGGCTTCAGTCTGTCCCCTGAGACAGGCACATCATTTAATACCGGTTGGGAGGGACCTATAAATGCAGGGACACCTTCGGATAATAATAGACTATTTATTGTCGGAAATAAAGATACTACACTTGCTTTGCAATATTATCATGGAGATGCAAGTACAGTTGCACAATACTGGCGACCATTTGAACAAAAAGAGGATTCTATTGCAGTTTACTTTCGGGTTAATATGGCTGGTGTAACTTCAACGGGAAGATTTGATCCCAGTGTAAATGGTCCTGTGGGAGTTAGAGGCGGGCCAGTAGATACAAGTAATATTTTATCGTGGGATAAGTCAAAACTAATACTTTCGAGGGAAGAACTAAGTAGCAGTTCAGGTTTATTCTGGTCAGGTTTTGTTTATTATCCTTTAAGCATTGCTGGTGATATTCAGTATTATGGATTCTTTATTGAAAATGATACCGATAATGGATGGGAAAACAATGTGAGTATCAGGTTTTTTGCAGTTCCTTCCAAAGATACAACCATTAACTGGGTTTCATTTGATAATCAACCGATTATTGTTTCGGTTAATGAAAAAAATGATTTAGTATCGGATTTTGAATTATTTCAAAATTATCCTAATCCGTTTAATCCTTCTACTCAAATTAATTACGATTTGCCAGGTTCAACAAAAGTAAAGCTAATTGTTTATAATAGTCTTGGTCAGCAAATAGAAACTTTAGTTAGCAAGGTTCAAGCTGCCGGTCTACATTCTTTGAACTTTAACGCTTCTCCTTCTTTACCAAGCGGAGTATATTATATTCGGCTTACAACAAATTACGGTGCAAAATCAATTAAGGTGTTATTACTCAAATGAGAAAAGTTTATTCCTTATTTTTCCTTTTCATTTTTTGTCTCTGCCCTTTCCCGCAGAAAAGTGATAATCTTATTTATGTTGATAAAGAAGGAAGAATAAGATGGACTTCTAACAATGAAGAAGCATATTTTCTTGGTGTAAATTATTCAACTCCCTTTGCATTTTCTTACCGTGCGTTGAAGGACAAAAGAAAATCACATAAAGAAATTATTGATCTGGATATCCAGGAATTTAAAAGACTCAGATTAAATGCATATCGCATTCATGTTTGGGACAGAGAAGTTTCAGACAAAGATGGAAACCTGCTTGATAATGAACACATTGATTTACTTGATTATCTTATTTCAAAATTAATTGAAAATGACATTTATATAATTCTTACTCCAATTGCCTGGTGGGGTACGGGTTGGCCTCAACCTGACGTTGAAACACCTGGCTTTTCAACTTTTTATTCCAAGATTGAATCAACAACCACACCGAAAGTATTAAAAGCGCATGTTAATTATCTGAAACAATTTATTAATCATGTAAATCATTACACCAAAAAATCATATAAAGTTGAAAAGAACATAATTGGTTTTGAAATATTTAATGAGCCAAATCTTTCTGATGATGTTGAACAAATCAATCATTATATAAATACAACTGTAGAAGCAATTCGTGAAGAAGGTGTAACAAAACCACTTTTCTTTAATATTAGTGAAAATCCCGGCAAGCTACAATGGGAAGGTGTTGCTTCTTCAAATATCCAGGGAATTTCATTTCAATGGTATCCAACTGGATTAGTAAAGTACAGTGAGTTGAAAGGAAACTTTTTACCGAATGTACTTTCGTATCCAATTCCTGATTATACAGATAAGATAAAAAATAAAGCCAAGCTTGTTTACGAATTTGATGCTGCTGATATTGAGAAATCTTATATGTATCCTGTTATGGCTCACAGTTTTAAAGAAGCAGGAATGCAATGGGCAACTATGTTTTGTTATGATCCGGCAGCTTTAGCTCAATATAATTCCGAGTATTCAACTCACTATTTAAATTTGTTGTATACACCGCAAAAAGCATTGAGCTTTCTTATAGCATCCTATCTCTTTCAGAATGAAAAAGTCTCTAAAAAGATACTTGATTCTACTTCAGTAATAATGGGAGATGTGCTTGTTGATTATAGTAAGAACTTAAGTTTGTTAAATACTGCTGAAAGAATTTATTACACCAATAATAATGATGCATTACCAAAAGATGTAAACAAATTAGAGCATATAGCCGGTTACGGAAATTCAAAATTGATAAAGTACAATGGAAGAGGCACATACTTTTTAGATAAATTAAATGATGATCTCTGGAAGCTTGAAATATTTCCCGATGCAGTCTGGCTAAAAGATCCGTTTGGTAAAAATGGATTAGATAATCCTGTTGCTAAATTGATCTGGAAATCACACAAAATGAAAATTAAACTTCCGGTATTAAATCGAGATTTCAAAGTTTATTCCCCGGACAATAAATCACAAGCGGCTTCAGACAACACCGTAACGCTTAAACCCGGAGTTTATTTAATTGCAAATAAAGAAAAAACTTCTAAGACTAAATCTTTAGCTGGCGTTATAGATTTTGATAAGATAAAAAAGTATGGCGATTTCATTAACGATTTTGAATCAATTGAAATAAAAAATTTGACTCCTGTATCCTTTTGTGAAAATGAAGAAAAGAAAATAACAATCGAAGTTTATTCGAAAGCTGAAAACCCTAAAGTTTCAATTTATATTAAAAAACCTGGTTGGCGGAATCCCGGCAAATATGAATTAACTAAAATCAATGATTTTCGTTATGAGCTTGTACTTCCATCAGAAATCACTTCAAACGGTAAAATAGATTATTTTATAACTGTAGAACAAAATGATGATGTTCTTACATTTCCCGGTAAGTTAAATGTTTCCCCTGGAAATTGGGCTTTTGATCCGGATGATTCTTATAAGCTTTCTATTCTGCCGGCATCAAATGATATTATTATTTACAATCCCGAACGAGATGTTAACAACGTAGTTTTTGCAAATGTCTGGAGATTTGCTCAATTCGGAATAGATTACACTTTCGATAAAAACAATGATGAACAATTAGATGTTAACATAATAAAAGTAAAAGAGAAGTTTCCTGAGTTTGCAATGCAGTTTTATATTGGTGATTATTTGAAGAGTGTTCAGCCGAATATAAATGATGAACTTGTATTTGAAGTAAAGAAAAATTCTGAAGGTCCAGGTTTAATTTTTGTAAGAATTCTTTTTAATGATGGTTCCGGGTTCGAAAGAAAAATCGGGTTGAAATCTGATTATGAAAATGTAACAATTGCGGTTTCTAAACCAGAAAAGACTAAATATGCTTTACTGCCAAGACCTTATCCGACTTTTCTTCCTTATTGGTTTGAGTCGATCCCCCAGGATAATCTTAATGAGAAGAATCCAAAACCAGAATCAATTCAAATTGCACTTCCATTGCCGGAACCCGGAAATGATTTAAATAATTATGGGATTAAGCTTAAGAAGATCAGTTTTGTAAAAGGTAATGAATAATTTCAAAAATCATAAAGACAAATATCAAAAAGATGCCTAACTCCAAAAGTAATTTTGATTATATCATAATTTTTTTAATGCTCTTCGGTTTCTTCAATGTAAATGTGGTTGCTAAGGATAACGAACAATCAAGGCAGCGTTTATTAATGGATTTCAACTGGAAATTTCAACCGGGTGATCAACAGAATGCTGAACAAATTTCTTTCAATGACAGTGGCTGGAGAGTTTTAAATCTTCCTCACGACTGGAGTATCGAAGGGGAGTATAATGAAGATGAACCAACCGGAGAAAGCGGTGGATATCTTCCAACCGGGATCGGCTGGTACAGAAAACATTTTCAAATGACAAGAGATGAATTAGCAAAAAATATCTGGATAGAGTTTGATGGTGTTTATATGAACAGCGATGTTTGGTTAAACGGGCATCATCTTGGACGTTATCCGTATGGCTACAGCAGTTTTTATTATGCTTTATCTCCTTATCTTGTTGAAGGGGAAAACATTATTGCTGTTAGGGTAGATAACTCCAAACAGCCAAATACAAGATGGTATTCCGGTTCAGGAATTTACCGGCACGTTTGGCTCGTTAAAACTGATCCGCTTCATATTACACATTGGGGTGTTTATGTAACAACACCGTTTGTATCAACGGATTCGGCTGCCGTCAATGTTAGAATTAAAATTGAAAATCAGGATAAGAAAACAAGAAGATTCAAACTTCAAAATACCTTGATTGATTACAATGGAAATAAAGTTGCACAAACTGAGAGTCGCCTTTCTCTGGAGCATAGCAAGTCATCTGATATAAATCAACAACTCGAAGTAAATTCTCCAGAATTGTGGTCAGTAGAAATCCCCAATATGTACAAACTTCACTCTATAATTTATGACGGGAATAAAAAAATAGACGAAGTGATAACTGATGTAGGTATCCGGAAGATCGAATATGATGTCGATAAGGGATTTTTTCTAAACGGGAAACATATAAAGATAAACGGAGTTTGTCTGCATCATGATGGTGGCTGTGTTGGTGCTGCAGTTCCCGAGGCAGTCTGGGAACGCCGTTTGGAAAAATTAAAAGAGATGGGATGTAACGCAATCCGAACTTCTCATAATCCTCCTGCACCTGAGTTTTTGGATTTGTGTGATAGAATGGGGTTCCTTGTAATGGATGAAGCCTTTGATGAATGGAAGTATGGTAAAAGAAAATATGGTTATCATGAATATTTTGATGAATGGGCCAACAAAGATCTGACAGCGATGATTCATCGTGATCGTAATCATCCTTCAATTGTAATGTGGAGTGTTGGCAATGAAATTCCGGAACAAAAAGATCCCAAAGGAACTGAACTACTAAAACCTTTGATTGAAATTTGTCATAGAGAAAATCCAACAAGACCAGTTACATCTGCACTTGATAATATTGCAGCGGACGGAGGTGCTACGACTCTTGATTTCATGAATATGCTCGATATAGTTGGTTATAATTATGTCGATCGATGGCATGAAAGAAGAGAATTATATTATAGTATCGATAGACACGATCATCCAAACTGGAAAATGATAGGAACAGAAAGTATTTCGAATAGTGGTGGAGTTCGTGGCGAATATTCAATTGGTGAAGATTCTTCTTCTGTTGATCCCGATAATAATTTCTGGATGAGTGAAAGTATTTTAAATAACAGATCACACGGGTTCGTACCGTCTTATAATTATTGGATGATTAATGCAGAACAACTCTGGAAGTTTGTCCGAACCCGCGATTATGTCATTGGAGATTTTATGTGGACGGGAATTGATTACTTAGGCGAATCCATCTGGCCAAATAAGAATGCAAGCTTTGGTGTTCTCGATCTTTGCGGTTTTCCTAAAGACGGATTTTATTTTTATCAAAGCCAGTGGACGAACAAACCAATGATACATCTTTTTCCTCACTGGAATTGGAATGGACGGGAAGGGCGGGTTATTCCTGTGCTTTGCTATACAAACTGTGATGTAGTTGAATTATTTTTGAATGGAAAATCATTTGGTGAGAAGCGTTTGCAATTTCCGCGACCCGGAACATCCGGCGGCTGGAATAAATATGATAAGCCGCGTGTGTTCCCAACTACCGGCGATCTTCATCTTCAATGGGATGTCCCATATGAACCAGGTATTCTAAAAGCTGTAGGTAAAAAAGATGGGAAGATTATCTATATTGAAGAGATTAAAACCACAGGTGTCCCTTCTGCAATTCAATTAAAAGTTTACAAAGATTCTATTATTGCTGACTCCCGGGATGTTGCTCAGATTGAAATTCAAATTGTGGACTCTGAAAACAATGTTGTTCCTAAAGCAAATAATCTTGTGGCATTCTCTGTTGAAGGCGAAGGAAAGATTATCGGTGTTGATAATGGAAATCCTCAAGATCACAATTCGTATAAAAATAATAGAAGAAATGCTTTTAACGGGTTATGTTTTGTGATAGTGCAAACAACAAATAATCAGGGTAAAATAAGATTAACAGCAAAGTCAGAAGGGCTTAAAGGAGAAACTATAGAATTAATTTCCATTGGCAGGAGTACGGTCCCTGTACAGGAATAAAATTATAGCAATCAATGTTAGAAAAATATAACTATTCAGTAATTTAAAATTATTTCAGTAAGAAATATTTATGAATAATAATTCACAATCCGTTAAGAGCGAAATCTGCTGGGAGTGTGTTTATGGAAATGACCCGGAAATAATTGAATATCAAAAGAAGAGATACGATAGATTATATGAAATATTTCAAACACATTTTGGAAAAACTCGGGTAAAATATTTTAGTTCTCCCGGCAGAACCGAAATAAGTGGGAATCATACCGATCATAACCATGGAAAAGTTATAGCTGGAAGTGTAAACCTGGACTCAGTTGCCGTGGCTTCGAAAAACGATTCCAACAAAGTAATTTTTTATTCCGAACAATTTGATGATTCTTCAGAAATAGATTTAAATTTATCTGAACCCGTTGAAAGTGAACAAGGAACTACCGCTTCTCTTATAAGAGGTATTGCAGCGGGTTTTCGAAAGCAAGGTTATAGTTTAGGCGGTCTTAATATATTATTATCAAGTGATGTATTAATTGGTTCGGGTTTAAGCTCTTCGGCTTCTGTGGAAGTTCTTATTGCTACTATCTTCAATCATTTTCACAATGCCGATAAAATACCGAATGTAGAAATTGCCATAATTAGCCAGTACTCTGAAAATAATTTTTTCGGTAAACCTTGTGGCTTGATGGACCAGATAGCATGTGTAACCGGAGGAATTGTAACGATAGATTTTAAAGATCCTGGAAAACCTTTGGTTGAGAAAATAAATTTTGATTTTGCTTTAACCAAATATAGTGTGTTGGTGATAGATACCGGTGGTAGTCATGCAGATCTCACGGAAGAATATTCAGGAATTCCCACCGAAATGAAACAAGTTGCTAAATATTTTAACAAAGAATATTGTAGAGATATAGATTTGAAAACACTCTTAAAAAACGTTGGAAAGTTGAGAGGTAAAATAGGTGATCGTTCAATTTTGAGAGCCATACATTTTCTTAATGAGAACGAACTTGTTGAAAAACAGGTAAAAGCATTGAAAGATAATGACTTCGATTTATTTTTAAAGCTCGTTAAGGAATCCGGCAATTCATCTTTCAAATATTTACAGAATATTTATTCACCGAAAAACGTAAATGATCAGGGAATATCGGTAGCACTTGCTTTAAGCGATATGTTTATTAAAAATCATGGTAAAGGTGCCTGTCGTGTACATGGTGGTGGTTTTGCAGGAACAATCCAGGTGTTTTTGCCAAATGATTTAGTTGAAGAGTACAGAGAATTTATGTCCGGCGCATTCGACAAAAATGCAGTAAAAACATTATCAATAAGAGAGAAGGGAGCTGTTTGTCTGGGCTAACATTTACAAAGTATAATAGAAAAATATTTAATAATTAAACTCAATTAGATAATTGTAGTACAATCATTAATTAAAGAGGAAGGCTAATGAGTACAATAGGTTTATCATTCGTCGATTGGCTCATAATTGCAATCTATTTTGCATTTGTGCTTGGTATCGGATTCTATCTTAAAAGATTTACTAAAAACGAAGAAGACTTTTTTCTTGCCGGAAGAAAAAATAGTGCCTGGGTTGCAGGACTGGCATTTCTTTCGGCAAACCTTGGTGCACTTGAACTTCTTGGAATGACAGGGAACACTTTCAAATATGGAATGTACGTTGCTCACTTTTATTGGATAGGAGCTATACCGGCAATGCTATTCCTTGGCATTTTTATGATGCCGTTTTATTACAGTTCTAAAATTAAATCTATCCCGGGTTACCTTAAATTACGATTTGATGAAAAGACCCGTGTATTAAACGGTATTGCATTCGGAATAATGACTTTGCTTGTTTCAGGAATTAATCTTTATGCAATGGCGTTGGTTCTTCATACGTTTCTCGGATGGAATTGGGATTTAAGTATGTGGATGTCTGCAGTTACTGTTGCAATCTATGTTACTATGAGTGGATTACTTTCAGCTATTTTCACTGAAATAATTCAATTCTTCCTGATCTGGTTCGGGTTATTTTTAGTTTCGATACTTGGCATAATTGAAATAGGAAGCGTACAAGAAATATTTGCGAGAATTCCGGAATCTTTTAATACGCTTTGGTCTACATCGGGAAATCCTGCTGATAATGGAATGTTGATTAGTTGGGGAGGTATTGTTTTGGGTTTAGGTTTTGTACTTTCTTTTGGATACTGGACTACGGATTTTCTTGTGGTTCAAAGAGCTTTTAGCGCCAAGGATCTTAAAACAGCAAGGATGACTCCTATAGTTGCTTCATTCTTTAAGATGGCAATTCCATTCATTGTAATTCTGGCCGGCCTAATTGCATTAATACTTGCTAATGATCCCAAATCAGGTTTTCATTTATTAAGCGATGGAAACCAGGTTAATTATGATTCTGCTCTTCCGTTACTTATTGCTAGATATTATCCATCAGGACTTGTTGGTCTAGGTGTTACAGCACTGCTCGCAGGTTTTATGGCAGGACAAGCTGGAAACATAAGCGCTTTCAACACAGTCTGGACTTACGATATTTATAAATCAGTTATAAATAAGAATGCTTCAGATACGCATTTACTCTGGATGGGAAGGGCGGCTACAATAGCGGGAGTAATTATTAGTTTGATCACAGCTTACTGGGCAAAAAGTTTTCCAAGTATTATGGATTATATGCAGGCTATTTTCTCATGGGTAAATGCACCATTGTTTGCGACAATGCTGCTGGGAATGTTTGTAATATGGATTACACCAAACGGTGCTTTCTGGGGATTGGTTCTTGGAATGGGCTCATCATTTACATTGTATCTGGCTGCAAAATTTAACTGGATTAGTGCCAGCTTAATTACTCTCTCAGATGTTTCAAGTGACATGGCAGTTAATTTCTGGCGAGCATGGTGGGCGTGGGTAATCTGTTTTATAGCAACAATATTGATAAGTCTCTTCACAAAGAAACGACCAAAGGAAGAACTGGTTGGACTTGTTAAAGGTTTAACTCCGGCAACGGTAGATCACGAAGCCAGTCTATTCCAGAAACCGGCATTCTGGGCAATTGTATCTTTAGTCGTTCTGGTTATACTTAATATTTATTTTTGGTGATACGGAGGAAATATGAAACCAATATGGTATTTCGTCGGATTAATTTTATTCATAATGGGTTTATTATTAGTTATTTCGGGATTACTGAACCTCTCATCTGCTACTGAGGCTAAAACTGTTTTACCACATCTACATGCAGATATTTGGTGGGGAGCTTTAATGATGATAGTAGGTTTGATATACATTATTAAGAATAGAAAAGTAAAAATCGAGTAGATGCCGTTCGTTTCAGAAGCTTAACAATATTAGTTCAGTAGGAATCGATTGGTATATTACTTTTTTGAACAGAGCGAAGAAGGAGAGATTTCTCGGATAAAGGTTGATATGTCTTTTTGAGTAAATAAAGGGAAAGAGAACTGCATTGTAAATAAATGTATAGAAGAACTAATAACGAAAATTGATAGGTTGGATTAAATAGTATAAATTTTATCTGGAATAATAATTTTTCTGATTCGTAAGGTAACAATAATAATGAGTTTAATTGTTTTCTTACTGTGTTTTGGAATTTGGGGTATTGGTTGGGGATTGCTTTGCCTGGTTGTTGCAAGGGAAAAAAATAAGAATCCAGGATTATGGTTATTACTTGGTTTCCTACTTAGTATAGTATCATTCTTTATTTTAATGAACATTCCAAGTAGTGAAGAAAACACATCAGGTTGTCCGATTTGTAATCATAAAGTTGGTTGGAAGGACCGATATTGTTCTAATTGTGGTGAATTGTTAAAAGGTGCTCAGATTGAAAATTTTAAAAACAATTATTGTACTAACTGTGGAAAGAAAATAAAAATTGAATACAAATTTTGTCCGAATTGTGGTAGGTTGCTAATACCCTTAAAATCTTTTGATTTTAAAACGACAGGTGTCTGAAAATAAATTTTTAACCTTTTTTAATTTATATTCTACTCCAATGCCATTCTATTTTTTTATACAAATGATTTAAGAATAGTAGTTGATAGCTTGAATTAATTGGCATAAATTTAATAAAGTATTAAATATTTTTTAACTTGTAAGGTAACAGTAAAAGATGAGTATATACTTATTCATACTGTTATATGTAATTTGGGGCATGGGATGGGGATTGCTTTGTTTAGGTATTGCTAAAGAAAAAGATAAAAATCCACAGCTTTGGTTATTGTTTGGATTTTTATTCAGCTTCGTTGCTTTTCTCTTTTTAATAAGAAAACCGGTCGATGAAGAAAAAACATTCATTTGTCCTTCATGTGGATACAGCATTAATGGCAATGATAAATATTGTTCTAATTGCGGTGAATTATTAGAAGAGGAAAAGGATGAACATATTCCCACAAAATTCTAAGTGGTTTCGGCAAGAAAATATATATTGAATATAGGATAAGAGCGGAGAGGGAGGGATTCGAACCCCCGGAGGACGTGAATCCTCAACGGTTTTCAAGACCGCCGCATTCAACCACTCTGCCACCTCTCCTAAAAGGTTTCTCTCTATTTTCAAAGTTTGGGCTACAAATATAGGAATAGTTATATTTTCAACAAAGATTAGAATATACACTATTCATGAAGGTACATAATGAAAGAACATGATGAGTTCAGAAAGTTTGCCAGGTATCTTGCAGACCTGAGTGCGGGGGTAATCAAGCCATATTTTAGAACAAATATTCGTGTGGAACAGAAGAGTGATCAATCACCGGTAACTATAGCAGATAAAAACGCCGAAGAAATAATGCGTAATGAAATAGAAAAAGAGTTTCCTGAACATGGTATTATCGGGGAAGAATTTGGGAATCATAAAGAAGAAGCAGAATATAAATGGGTTCTGGATCCAATAGACGGAACTAAAAGTTTTATCTGCGGTATAGCAACTTTCGGAACTTTGATTTCATTATTAAAAGATGGTGAACCGGTTTTGGGTATTATAAATCAGCCTATAATTAATGAATTTCTATATGGAGATGGAAATACAACCGAATTAAATGGTATAACTGTAAAAGCAAGGAGTTGTAATAAGCTTTCCGATGCTGTTCTTTTAACATCAGATCATCTAATGATTGAAAAATATCAGGATAAAGATAAATTTGATTCATTAATTAAAAAGATAAGACTTTACAGAACATGGGGCGATTGCTTTGGTTATTATCTGGTTGCAACCGGCTTTGCAGATATAATGATCGATCCTATTATGTCTGATTGGGATAAGATGGCTTTAATACCAATAATTCGTGGTTCAGGCGGCATTATCTCAGACTATCAGGGGAATAATCCGGTTACCGGTAATAGTACTATTGCTGCTGCTAAAGGGCTTCACTCCCGGATTATTGAAATGCTTAACTAGAAAGGGAAGGAAAGTTTCTGTAAATAAAAAACCCCGATGAAAATTATCAACGGGGTTATTATTAGAGCTGAATGAGTTATAACGAGGAGCCCATCTTCATTCTCATGTTAAAGAATATCTTTATCACGCCAAATTTTCCCTCTGAATTTCGAGATAAAATAATTGATGGACCTATAGAAAATGCACTGAATGCCCAGCTTTCAGCAATCTTTTGTACAGTCAAATTTATTAAGTACTCCGGATTTCGGTATTTACCTGTTGGCATTGCATCGAACCATAGATCAAACGTACTGCCTGCTAAAGACATTTCTCTAAAATCAAATCCTAAATGCCATTCATCCACATACTGAGCAACGTAAAATCTTCCACGGGTGGAGCCAAGTATCTCTATGGGATACCGTAATTCCCAATTCACGTAAGATCCTTCAAGTATTCTTGCCTGATACTTTACACCGCCGGTATCATCGAGTACAATAGTAGCATGGTTTGTGTTCAGGTATGAATCTCTTTTCTGAGGAGTAACATCATCCAGTACACTCAGGTAACTCACCTCAAAAAAGTTACCAAAGGGAAAAACATAACCAAGTTGCAGGCCGGAAGTTACAATCAAATTGTTGTGATTCTCTGTGCTGAAAGTATTGATTAATGCATCAATATTTGTAAATGCACCACCATAGGCACCAAGTATGTGAAAGTTTGCCTCAATAAAATTTGTATTAAGCGGGCCTTCATAACGAGTTCCAACACCAAATGAAAGACCGATATCCCGTTTTAAAGGAATTCCGAATCTTTCTCCTCCAAAAAGCTGGAAAAATGGATTTATATACCAGAGTGTTGAGGATATTTGTTGCTTGGTTGGTGGTTGTGCCAGTTTGTTGATCTTAATCTTTTCAACTACTCGTGTAAATACACTGCCGTAATTTATAGTCTCTTCAAGATTTATTTTAAAAGGATAGGTAATCACTCTTGCTCTTATTTCCGGTGAAAGTGCAAGAAACGGATATAGAGAACCCTTAATTGAAATAGTTTGATTATTAGGATCACGTAAATCCGCAATTATTTCTGCCTTGGGATCGGGAGGATCAATAAATAATTCCTGTTGGATATGAATAAATAAACTATCATCAAGTGGTTCCATTTGGAAGTAATTAATTGGTTCCTCTTCCTGGGCAAGGACAGAACTAAAAGCAGGTAAGAGGCAAACAATTAAGAAGATGAAGAAGTATTTTTGTCTCATTGATCTATCATTATTTGTTATTTAGAAAAGTCGGTAAAGAAAAATGAGTCTCCTACCTGTACGCGATCTTTTGTTCTCTCGTCTACTACTGTGAAAAAGAAATTTGCTTTATATCTTCCATCAGCTTCCTGCAGATCTCCGTGGCGATCAATCCAATCATCATACTGCTGTTCGGTTGCTGCAAGTCTTAAGGATACGTTATAAACCGGATTACCTTTCGAATCTTTTTGCGGTCCTGAAACAGAAATCGGACCTGAGTACGTCACTTTTAGTTGATCTGGTCTCAGATCTATTATGGTAACTGTAAATGCCGTAATTCTCTGGAGTTCCCTTACATATATATCAGAGGTATTCATTTTCGTTGTAACACGATCAATCTTAACTTGGGGAGGAGCATTAGGAATTACTTTAATCCGTTCCTCCTGTGTACCAAATTTAAGAACAACTTCATTCTGATCAGTTAAATCAAAACGTCTTTCAGTTCCGGGTGGAATTGCTACAATTGGTGTCGTTAAGTTTTTAGGATCGTAAATATATGTTGTAACATCACCGCGGTTTGTTGCTTCATTCCATGTGTTCTGAATAAATGTTTGTTTAAGTGAAATGGGTGATTGAAGCTTAGTTTGTTCCTCTATGATTTCTTTTTCTGGTTCTTTTTCTTCAGGAGGTTGTTCTTTTATCTGTTCCTTTAAAACCTGAACACGCCTATTTAAACTTGCTAGTTGTTCTTTTAACTCCTGGTTTTCTTCAACCACATTTGGATCTATCTGTATGCTGAAATCCACACCAAGTGAATATAGAGAATCAAGAATAGCAACAAGAGAATCTCGGACATTTATATTAACTGTTTCATCTTCAGGAGCAACACGTTTCAGATTGATATCAGCGCCTTTCAACGCAAGCACTGTTATAATAAATATATATAGTACCTGGTAAATAACAAACTTACTGTCTCTGTTTCTATTTATCATTTTTAAAAATCGCTTTTATTTTTTAACAACTATTGCTTCTAAATGCTTTAACCCCGAAATGGTTCTTTCGTCTGTAAGAGAATTAGATGCCTGGGTTATCGAGGTAGCAAGTGTAGTAAGTTCGCGGATTTTTTCAGAACTAACATGCTGACTACCGTTTAATTTATCCATTATCTCCTGAATAGATGAAAGATTTTTCAGCATTAAACCACTCAACTTGGCACTATGTTCCAATAGGTTTTTGTACTGGGACATTTCTTCTACTGACATTTCGTTTCTTCCGAAACTTGGGGTTTCCTGGTTTAATTGTTTCATTAAACTTTTGGAATTTTCTATTTGTATACGTGAGAAATATTTATCCCTGAGATCTCTCACATGATTAACAACATTTTGAAATTCTACACCAAGCTGGTCGAGAACCGGCTCAAACAATTTACCGATTGCAAGCACTATCAAAGCTTTAATTTCAAACGGTACCGAGATACCAAGAAAAACTTCTTCTCCCATTCTTATACTTATCAGAAGTATTGCAGCGCCAATCAAGGGAAGGGCAGTTGAAATGCTGTCTATTACGCTTGTTGCTGCTTGTATTAGTCTATCAATTGTCTCGGACGCCGGCGTACGGATGATTTCGATTTTTAGTTTGCTGTAAGATAGATACGCCATAAACACAAATAGTCCATAGGTCACTACTGGTAGCCACCAGAACGTATATGGCTCAAAGTTCTCTACTGGTGGTTTCCAGTTGGGGAATAAAGATTGTGCAAGGTCATAGGTAATGTTCCCTAAAAACGGAACTTTTGAAACATCAAGAAAGAAAGAAACAATAAGTGCTACAAAAGATATTATCGCAGGTTTAACAACCAGTGAAAATCTGATCTTACTTACTGCCGATCGGGTGTAACTATCCAACTCTTCTTCCAAACCATCCTTAATCATTCCGTTAGTATCGAACAGTTGTGTGCCCAATTCCTCGGGCTTATTTTTTGCTTTGAGCATCAGTTACCTCAAATTGGATTGATTGTTAAAAAATGTCCTAAAAATATAGTCATTATTGCGCTCGTCTGACAAGATAATTAATCAGTATAAATGAACGAATAAATTTCAATTTCGACTTAAAACGATTTTATTTATCAGTTAAGACAATTATCATACCAATGGAATATGATACTTAAATAGGCCTTTACTGCAATATTGTTATGCTAATAATTGCCGGAGCATTGATAATTTTTGCTTTATGCCGGTTAATTACGCTTTTGTCATAAATATTTATAGCTGCAGATTTCTTATTAGATCCTAAGTAATTTTAAGGTCACTGTTTATTCATTCAATTGTCGATTCTTAGGGATAGTATTTATTAAAGTTTGCAGTTTATTTTTTCAAATCTGTAAAAATACTGAACATTCATTGGATTATTCGGGTAAATATTACACTCCGCTTTTTCTATTAAGTTTTCAAATAGTAAAGCATAATTCAAAATACTTCCTGTATGTTTAGATGTTTAAACTAAATGAATTAATTGTTACTTTTTTAATTGATTATCCATAATAAAATTCTGTTAGTTGAAAACATCTGTTATTATTCCTGCGTTTAATGAAGAAAAATCAATTGGTAAGGTAATCAACGATTTACCCTCCAATATTATTTCTGAAATCATAGTTGTGGATAACAATTCAACTGATAACACAGGTAAAGCAGCAGCAAAATCAGGAGCAACGGTTTTGTTTGAAGGGACAAAAGGTTACGGTGTTGCATGTCTTAAAGGGATCGAATATTTAAAGGGAAAAAATTGCGGTATTGTCGTATTTTTAGATGGTGATTACAGTGATTACCCGGAAGAGATTATCGAATTAATAAAGCCAATAGAATACAATCAGTTTGATTTTGTTTTGGGCAGCAGGGTATTGGGAAAAAGAGAAAAAGGTTCACTTCCATTTCAATCCAGGATCGGTAGTGTTGTTGCAGGGTCTCTGATGAATTTATTCTGGCATATCAAATATACTGACCTTGGTCCCTTCAGAGCCATCAGGTTTGATAAACTGATAGAATTGAACATGAAGGACAAATGGTTCGGCTGGACGGTTGAGATGCAAATCAAAGCAGCTAAAAAGAAATTCAGAATATTGGAAATTCCTGTAAGTTACCGCAAGCGGATAGGTGAATCGAAAGTTACCGGTACTTTAAAGGGAACATTTATGGCAAGCGTAATAATTTTAAAAACTATTTTCATTGAAGTAATTAAAGGCAGAAAACTCTAATTGGATAAATGTAATAACAGGGCAATCATTGTATTTGCAAGGTTACCTGTTGAGGGAAAAGTTAAAACCCGGCTGGCTAAAGAAATCGGTGACAAAAATTCTGCAATACTCTACCGGGTTTGTGCTGAACATTTATTTGAGGAAGTAAAGAAAGTAAAAAAATATGATACGGACTTATTTTTATTCTATTCTGATGAAAATGAAACAGGTAAAATAAAAAAGTGGGTTGGTGAAGACTTTTATTTTTATCCCCAGTCGGGTGAAAATCTTGGTACGAAAATGCTCAATGCATTTCAACAAATTTTTGAAAAAGAATATGGTAAAGTTATTATTGTTGGAACCGACGTGCCGGATATAGATTCAACGCTGATATTGAATGCTTTTATGGAACTTGATAATAACGATTTTGTTATTGGTCCTTCCCGTGATGGCGGATATTATTTGTTGGGAATGAAATCTCCTGCCAATTATTTGTTCAGCAATATAAAATGGGGCACAGAAACGGTTCTTACCTCTAGTTTGGAAAAACTGAACAAAAGAAAAATCTCCTTTAAATTGTTACCAAAACTGATTGATATAGATGTTAAAAAGGATATTATAAAATGGTATCAGACGGTTAGTGATAAAATAAAAAATCCTGTAAAAACTTTTATTGAAAAGATCATAAAAAATTTGTGAGATATTGAATTGATCGTCTCCCCCCAACTTCAAAAACCGACTAGAATGTAATTAAGTTTAACTTTTATTATTAATACCGGAATTGTAAATTTGTGAATCCTTTAAGCGAATTATCAATCTAATCACAGTAGAAATTATGGCAAAGAATAATAAGAAGAATAAACCACGACAGATCGGTAGAACAAAGATAGAAAAGAAACCTTTAATCGATCCGAAATACAAGAATACGTTCTGGACAATTGTGATCCTTGTTATACTTACGATCTTCTTTATTATTAACAACACAAGGGATGTACCCGATGAAGGTCCGTATCCACCGGGATATCACCCCGCTAAAATGGAAACGGATTCTACAAATTAATGATTTTTTTGTTTTCTTATAAGGAGCAAAGGATGCTTAGATATTTTATTATACCCGCAGTTTTATTTTTCATGTTAATAAGCAGTGGCGTTGTTTTTAAAACCTCATATTCTGCTGCTAACGATTCTAAGGTTCAACAGGATAAAGAAATAAAAGCCCCGGATTTTACTTTATACGATGTTGATAGTAATCAGGTAAAACTTTCAGATTATTCCGGCAAAGTTGTGATACTCGACTTTTGGGCAACCTGGTGCCCGCCTTGCAGAAGAGGTATTCCCGATCTTATTTCAATTCAATCAGAGTATAAAGATAACCTGGTTGTTATAGGAATTTCGCTTGATGATGAAACTACACAGGGAGATATTCCCTCATTTATGAAATCGTTTGGAATTAATTATCCGATAGTTTTCGGTACAATGGATGTTGTTACTGCATATGGAAATATTGAGGCAATACCGACCTCATTTATTATAGATCAGTCCGGCAATATTATTAAATCGTATATGGGACTTGTACCGAAAAATATAATTAAAAACGAGATTGATTCACTGTTAGGTGAGACCTGAAAAACATACAGAAATCTATAAGTAATTCCGCAACAAAAGCTATTAGCTTTTCTAACAAAAAATTAATCTACGGTATTTCTCAGGAACTTTGGTTCTTCAAGTGTGAGTATCAAAGAAATTCTGTGTGAATCCGGTAGCCTGTCAATTTCCGATTCACTGAATCTGGCAAATGAATAATCGATATTAAGCTTGGGAAGCTTTACTCCCGCACCGACTGTAAATTGTTTCACATCATTATAACCGCCGCGTACATAAACAATGTTTTCTATATTTACTTCAAGTCCTGC
This sequence comes from bacterium BMS3Abin03, assembly GCA_022340715.1. Classification (GTDB taxonomy): domain Bacteria; phylum Bacteroidota; class Ignavibacteria; order Ignavibacteriales; family Ignavibacteriaceae; genus BMS3ABIN03. Next base: position 52,840 of record JAJDNK010000170.1, read on the forward strand.
GTGCATATCGAAGCTAACAGGTCCGAGATTAAAGTTGGATGCATACTGTCTGTTTTCAAACCTTACATCGAAATCGAGAGCAGGCATTATATAACCACCAAGAAATCCTTCAATCACATAAGCGCTGCCGAGCTTTAAAGTTGGTGTAACCAATTCGTTTCTACCGGTATCCCACGCAACTAAGGTTGTAGTAATATCCTGTGCATTCAAGCCGAGATGAAGATTTTCCATCGGAGTGTAATAAGCGCCTACATCGAAGCCGACACCGGTTGCGCTGTATTCGGCAATATCTCTTCTTACAACTTTTATATTTGCGCCCCAGTAAAAATTATCAGAGTGTCTTTTGGCAAATGTTAAATAGAATGCCCAGTCCTGATCGCTGAACTCTGTTATTCTCGAGTAATCGAGTCGGGCATAAATATTATTGATATCATTTGTAAGCTCGCCGGTTTGTCCGTCAATCAAAGCATTTCGGGTATCAGGGATGCCATCAACACCCAGACGCATAACACTTAAACCGAAACTCATATCTTTACCGTAAGGAATACCCACTGCGCCATAATCATAATTTACAAGATTACCGAACTGCTCTGAATGCATTAACGATATCTGCGGGTAATTCAGATTTGCTAATCCTGCAGGATTGTAATACCCGGCAGTAACATCGTTTGCAATTGCAACAAATGCGCCACCCATGCCAAGCGGTCTCCCGCCAATGCCGATAGCCATGAATTCCCCGGCATATTTACTGATT
>JAJDNK010000175.1 GCA_022340715.1 bacterium BMS3Abin03
AGAATAAGTATCCCGGGAAAGTAGGTTGTCCAGTAATCTTTAGCTCCACCTGTTAAGCCGGGAAAAGTAAAAAACAATAATCCTAATCCTGCTAAAAATGAGCCAGCAATCAAAGGTAATCTTGCACCGAACTTATCCGAAAAAATTCCTGAGAATCTTGAAAGTCCCGAGATAAGAATTGCAAAAGGCAGCAGTGAAATTCCGGCAATCTCCTCGGAGTACCCCTGCACCTGGATCATATTCAACGGTAAGAAAAATAATGAAGCGCTCAATGTCGCATAAACAAAAAGTGTCATCGCATTAACACCGCTGAACCTCTTCAATTTAAATAAGTTTAAAGACATCATCGGGTGTGAGCTTTTCTTTTCGACAATTATGAAAACGATTAGAGCGAGTAAACCTACAGCCAGTGAAAGCTGAATAACCGGATTTCCAAAACCTTTATCGGAAGCTTCTAAAAATCCGTAGGTGATTCCTGATAAACCAAGAGTTGCGAGAACAGCCCCGGTTATATCCAGCTTCTTCGCTGAGTGATCTTTGTTCTCGGGGACTTTAATTATCAGCGCAGCGATAGTAAAAATTGCAAAAGGAATATTTATAAAGAAGATCACACGCCACAAGCCAAGTCCGGCAAGCCATCCGCCAAGGGCAGGACCAATGATCGTGGTCAGCGCACTGAACATCGACCACGTTCCGAAAGCTTTTCCTCTTCTTTCTGCCGGGATAACCGCCGAGATAATCGCAAGACTCCCGGGAACCATTAACGCTCCACCAACTCCCTGGAAAGCACGCGCAGTAATTAACAATCCTTTGCCGGGAGAAATACCACACAAAAAAGATGAGACGCTGAAAATTATTATTCCGATTATAAAAATCTTTTTCCTTCCATAAAGATCACCGAGTGAACCTCCGACTAACAGAAGAGACGAAAGAAATAAAGAGTGCGCATTAATGATCCACAACAAAGATTTACCGCTTATGTTCATATCGGTTTGAATTGCAGGCAGTACAACATTTAGGGCGGAGAAATCTATGAATACCATACCCGATGCAAGTATAGTAGAAATCAATGTCCATCTTTCGACTGAGCTATTACTATTGATTTTGTTATTCATTCAGCGATATTCATATTATTAAAAAGTTTCCGAATGATTTTATTCTTCGGTAAGTGTAAATGAGAACTCTTTGCGATTTAATTCCCCATTAATATTACCCTCAATTGAGGCATTAAGTTTTCCATCAGGTTGAAACTCATAAATGAGCTTTTGTGGAAAATCATGTTCTTTATTTTCAAAAACAAATTTGTTTGATGAATATTCAACAAGCTTAAACAGTGTAATTTCCTGATTTTTGGGCAATGCAACATATCCCCATTGATCCGCGAATTTTTTCAGGTATAAAGTTTCACTAATAATTTTCTTTTCCCCATCGATATAGAAACTGGTTCCAATCAACTCGGTTTCATTTTCCAATGCCCACTCTTCGTAAACTTCGGCTTTGTCAAAATCCATTTTCCATTTACCAGGGAACAATTTTTTGATAAATTCATCCTGTGCATTCAGACTTAGAAACGGAATAATGATCAACAATAAAATTGTTTTCATATACCTCCTCCTTTTACTGCTAACATTATTTACATACTATGTTATACTTTAAATGTGTAACCTCAGGTGAATTAACTACTTCACTAATCTCAACCGAGAATTTTTCTTTATTATAAGTCTTGCCGCCATTAAGCTTTAGATGATTTAAGATCGCTTGATATTTGGAAGACCCTCACTTTCATCGGCATCCAATCCTGTTTCCCAGCCATCATAATTACCATCAAGTTTTTCGGCTATTCGTTCCAGCTTTTTCCGAAGTGAAGTTAAGGTGCTATAAGTTGGCGTTAAGTGATTTGAAGCAAGACAAAGCCAATTCTTTTCATAGTATGATTGAGAACATTCAACCTCGAATCCTAGTTTTTTCAATTCATTTTCAGCAATTACAGCCTTCGCCCTATCAGGAAAATATAAATAAAAACTGATCCGTCTTTCCTTTGATAAGTCTGCTTTGCTTTTGCTCAGAAGATTTAGGACAGCTTCATCCGGATTAGTTGTTAATTTTTTGGCAGGCTTATCCGGCATCCTTTCAGCAGATTTTCTTTTTCTTTTTTGCATTCTTTTACAAGCTGTTAGTAAAATGTTTATTTCATTATACTTTTACTTTAGTACCACTTTGAATCGACTTATAAACTGCTTCTATAACTTTTAAGTCTTTTAATCCTTCCTCACCACTCGCATCGGATTCCAAATTATCTAAAATACATTTTGAATGAGTATCCATCTGAACTGCCTGCTGATTAACCGGGCGAAAATTTATTTCTCCCTCATTTGTCATTCCTTTGATACCTCCGTAACTAAAGGCAGGCATAAGGTTAAACCATCTTCTTTCCGTACTTATATAAAGATTATTTGCCGGAGTTGCATAAGATGTATATGAATTGGAAACGTGTCCGCCGGGAAATTCCATTTGCCAGGTTACCGATTCTTCAACTTCCGCAAATTTTTCATAATCTGTTTTGTATTCCTGCGCAGTTACTGAAACAGGTTCTTTGTCAATAGAATATCTTGCAGCTTGTATAGCATAAATTCCAAGATCCATCATCGAACCGCCGCCGGCAAGAGCTTTTCTTAAGCGCCACTGTGTGGGATCACCAATCTTAAAACCAAACTCCGATTGCACGTACAGTATTCCGCTATTACCTTCATCCCTGAATTTCATTGCCGCCTTATGATAAGGATCGGTGTGCAAACGATAACCAACGAAAAGTCTCACTCCGGCTTTTTTGCAGGCAGCGATCATCTCTTCACATTCTTTTACAGTGAGAGCCATAGGTTTTTCACAAAAAACATGTTTACCTGCTTTTGCCGCTCTTATTACAAACTCTCTATGCATCGAATTCGGCAGTACAACATAAACCACATCAATAGATTTATTATCAGCTATTTCATCAAAATTTTGGTAATTATAAATATTTTGTTCTGGAATATTATACTGCTTTTTCCATCTTTCGTCTTTTCCAGGCGTTCCTGTAACAATTCCGCTTAGATAACAATTTGCTGTTTCCTGTAATGCAGGTGCAAGCTGATGGGTGGCATAATTTCCGAGTCCGACTAATGCAACTCCAAGATTTTTTCTGTCTGAAAAAATCGGTTTGGAAAAACCGGGAACTGAAGGCAGCATCAATAAAGCAGAACCGGCTCCTAAAGTAGTAATGAATTTACGGCGGCTATATTTCATTATCAGATCTCCATATAATTAAAAAGATTTTTTAAAATATATCCAAGCAGATTAATTACCAAAAACTTCTACTTTTTACTTTTCTTTCTTTGTTTTTCTAAATCCTCTTCCACTCTGAACTTTGTAATTTTTGAAATCAGTTCTAGCGGAATTTTTTCATCCAGAGAAAACTGAACTGTTCCTTTGGAAGTTTTGTAGGAACATAAATCATCTTTAAATATTTCTATGGCTTTTGCAGTCGGGAAAAACCCAATATGATTTTTGAAGACAGCAAAATATACGAGCACACTGTTTTGTTTGAATGCAGGCATATTGTAACTAATAACTTCTTCAGCTTTCGGAGCTGCCTTATGAATCGTTTCTCTGATCTTCTGAAGTTTATTCCGGATCGCTTCGGGAACTGTGGAAAAGTAGTCATCAATATTTTTAAACTTCTTTTGACTTGATTTCATTAATCACTTTCAGGTTTTTTATAATGAAGAGCTATAACTTCTGATTTGAATTTTTGTGAATCAATAAATTTAAGTTTTGTATTTAAATCAATTCCATCAAATAAACGAGGACCTTTACCTGCAATGATCGGATGAACAACAAACCAGAATTCATCAATCAAATTCAATTTTAATAGCTGTGCAGCAATACTGATGCTACCGGCAGAAATGTTTTTACCATTCTCATTTTTAAGTTTATTAACAGTTTCAACAAGAGTCCTTTCTGCTAATATTGAATTCTGCCATTTTAATTCCTTCAATGTTTTTGTAAATATTATTTTTCTTATGGAATTAAATTTATCGGCGAACTTCAGTATGCTTTCGGTATTGCGCGGATCTTCATGAGCTACCGGCCAGTAACCTTCCATTAATTCATAAGTCTTTCTGCCCATTAAAATGACATCAATATTATCCAGATAATCAGAATAAAAATTGTGCAATTCATCATCGGGGATACCACTTGTATGGTCAGCGCTACCATTTATAGTAGAATTAATTGCAAAAATTACTTTTCTCATAATTTATTTGACTGTTCAAATGATATTTCTTATTGCATAGGTAAAGGCTGCAACATACTTAACTGGTTGCCTTCCGTATCTATAAAGGGAACGAACGATCCAACGCCCGGAATAGGCATAGGCTCACCCAATACTTTTCCACCGGCTTTCTTAACCTTCTCAATAGATTCGTTAATGTCGTCCACGGAAATTACAACAGACGGATGAGGTGAGGTCATATCACTCTTTTGATAAATACCGCCGTTTATTGTTCCCCTTTGTTTTGGAAAGCGGTCTTCACCAACTTCTGAAGTTGTAGCCAGAACATACTCACCCATTTCAGCTCCAAGCTGCTGCATCTGCCATCCGAATGCAGTAAAATAGAAATCGGTCATCCGCTTTTTGTTTTCGGCTGGTAATTCAAAATGTACAACAGGATTCATTTTAGACATAACTTTTCTCCTTATTTATTTTTTTATTTTAGTTACAATAATATTCTGTATGTTTTAGTCAGGAATTTCCGGATCAACAAGTTTAGCAAGTTGGTCAAGCGATTCCTGCCACCCGAGGTAACACATTTCAGGCGGAATAGCATCGGGCACTCCTTCCTGAACAATTGTAACATCAGAACCGCAGGAAACCTGTTTTATAGTAACTATTGTTATCATTTCTCCCGGCAAATTCGGATCATCAAATTGATCAGAATATCGGATATGCTTACCCGGTTCAAGTTCAAGATATTTGCCACCGAAGGAATGACTTTTCCCGGTTGAAAAATTTGTAAATGACATTTTATACGTTCCACCAACTTTAGCATCAAGATGATGCACTTTACATGTAAATCCATTTGGCGGAAGCCATTTTGCCTGAGCATCGGCATCAATAAAAGCGCGGTAGATTTTATCAGGCGCTGCTTTAAACACACGGTGAAGTTTTATTGTTGACATAAATTTTCTCCTTAATTAAATAAATAAAACGTCTTGCCTAATTTCTTGTTTAATTGCCAAATTGCTTTTTAACAATTGCACATTGTTAATTGTTAATTACCCTGATATGCTTTTTCAAGATCGGCAATTATAATTTTTTTCATTTGCAGCATTGCCTGCATCACCCTTTGAGATTTCTTTGCATCTTTATCACTTAAATATTTACTTAGCAAAGTCGGATCAATCTGCCACGATATACCATATTTATCTTTAAGCCAGCCACACATTTCTGCTTGCGGAACAGCAGAAAGTTTTTCCCAGTAGTAATCCACTTCTTCCTGTGTTTCACAGTTAACCACAAAAGAAATAGCCTCATTGAAAATAAAATTATGCTCGCCTGCACCATCCATCGCTGCAAATTTATTTCCTTCAAGTATAAAGTCTTCATACATAACTGCGTTTTCAGTATTCGGTTTGGAATCCGGACCATACTTATAAATGCCTTCGACCTTAGAGTTCTTGAAAACAGACAAATAAAAATTCATCGCTTCTTCCGCTTTACCGTAATTCTTATCGACAAAAAGGAAACAAGGAACTATTTTATATTTGATCTCATCTTCTGTCAGCATCAGCTGCCAGGATACTCCAAACTTATCTTCAACCCAGCCATACTTTTTACTCCAGTCATATTTATTCAATTCCATTAAAACTTTACCGCCCTCTGAAAACTTTGTCCAAAGATTATCAACTTCTTTTTCATCTTTGGTGACGACAAAAAATGAAACGGACGGATTGAATTTGAAAACCGGTCCACCGTTTAACGCAATAAAATCATTTCCCTCAAGCTGGAATGTAGCTGTCATTACTGAGCCAACAGGTCTTTTTGCTGCAGCAGCGCCGACTTCATCGTAGCGAACAAAAGTACCAATTTTTGAATTAGCAAAGACTGATGTATAAAAATTTACTGCCTCCTCTGCCTGATTATCAAACCACAAAAACGGCGTTATCTTTTGCATTTTATAGCATATTTTTATTTAAATAAATATTTACTTACAAATGATTAAATGTGTTGCATTCTCTGTCAGGACATATTCTGTACATTTATATCCAAGCGAGAGTAAATCTGTATTCGAAAAAAGACTTTCTCCCGAGCCTAAAAGAATGGGTGAAACTGCAAGGTGCATTTCATCAATTAATTTTGCATTAAGATACTGACGAATTACATTCGCTCCTCCGCCAACTCGTACATCTTTTCCTTCTGCAGAATCAAACGCGCGTTCAAGTGCAGCATAAATACCTTCGTTAACAAAATGAAAAGTAGTACCCCCATCCATTTCGATAGGATCACGTGCGTGATTTGTTAAAACATAAACCGGGACGTGATACGGAGGATTATCACCCCACCAGCCTTTCCAATTATTATCAGACCAGGGACCGCGAATAGGACCAAACATGTTACGTCCCATTATCCATGCTCCAATATTTTTAAATCCGCGTGAGGCAAAGTCATTATTAATTCCAGTTGTACCGTCACTCTTTCCCGTCATGTTGTGTTTAAGATGCAACTGTTGAAATGTTTGTGTAGGCAAAAACCACTGATGTAAACCTTCGCCGCCAACTCCCAACGGATTATCAAGTCCCTGGTTTGGACCGGCACCAAAACCGTCAATCGATATACTGAAACTTTCTACCCGTAACTTTTGCACAATGTTTTCCTTTAATTGATTACTATCTGAGTTTGTTATAATTATAAAATCTATTGTTCTTCAATAACGGACAAAATATTTCCCGCAGGATCTTTGAACCAGGCAATTGTCGGCATTTCCTCTCCTCTAGCGATTCCTTTACTGTCTGTCTTGATACCAGGCATGTCGTAAATTTCAAAACGAACACCTTTCTTTGTTAATTCATCAACAGTTTTCTCAACATCCTTTACATGAAAATTAAAAACGGTGAAGGTTGCAGGAACGTGATCCGGTTTTTGATATATCATTAAACTGTTGCCGTCTTTGAAATTAATTCTTAGAAGACCCTCCATACCGGGAATATCGTTAACATCAAGACCCAAAGTTTGTGAATAAAATTCTTTTGCCTTTACGGCATCATCCACAGAAAAGCTGCTGAAAGTTTTTGTGTAATCTAACATTGCGTTAATCCTTTCAAACTTGTTTATAAAATATTTCCCTCTTAATATCGCCTGCGGATTCGATTGAAGATGTATCGACAATATAAGAAGTTAATTCCTGTATTTTATCATACTTTATCTGATAAATATCACAAAAATAATTACCCGTCGTTTTTCCGATACTTTCCACAACCACAAACTCACCTTCAGCCACAATATTTTTTATTTTACTCAAATTGAAATTTTCAAGATGCAATTCTTTTATGCTTTCAAGAACTTCTTTTTTACCTTCGATAACAGGCATTCCTACGATGTTCCACTTCCTATCTTCTGCTAAATGATCCAGGTAGAAGTTCCCGTTTTCTCTACTGATAGCATCCATAATTCTTTTGATTAAATGTTTATTTCTTTCAGACATTCGTTTGTTTGTTCACTCATTGTTCGGAACAAACATAAGAGCGTTTACTAAACATCAAAAGGTGTAAATACGGCAACTTTAGGGGTTGATTGCGACAAGCTCTTTGAATAATTTCGAATTGCAAAATGAGGATACCGGTTAAAATTATGAACAACGAATTTATACTTCCGATAATCCCAGTTTTTAATTTTTCATTCATAATTTTTAATTGCTTTCATGAAACACATAACTATCGTTGTAACGAAAGGTGCTATACTTGGAAACATCGAGGGACCAAGACAGGTTTTTACTGAAGTAAACGAATCATTGGCAAGGATAGGAAGACCTCCTCTTTTCAAAATTCAGCTTGTGGGACTTTCAAAAGAATCGCAACTCAACGACGGCTTGTACACAATTTCAACCGATCTGTTCAGTGAGGTTAAGAAAACGGATCTGATAATCATCCCTGCGATGTACGGCAACCTGCAAAAAGCAGTTGAGCAAAACAAAGAATTTATTCCCTGGATAATAAAACATTACAAAGCCGGAGCTGAAGTTGCCAGTCTTTGTCTTGGCGCATTTCTGCTTGCATCAACTGGTTTGCTTGAAGGAAGAAAATGTGCAACTCACTGGCTTGCTGCAAATGAATTCAGAAAAATGTTCCCGGACGTAAATCTTGTCGAAGATAAAATAATAACAGACGAAAATGGAATTTATTCCAGCGGTGGTGCATATTCATCTTTAAATTTTATTCTTTATCTCGTTGAAAAATTTGCCGGGAGAGAAGCTGCTGTTTTCTGTTCAAAAGCATTTCAGATAGATATTCAGCGGGACAGCCAATCGCCGTTTACAATTTTTATCGGGCAAAAAGATCACGAAGATGATTCTGTTAAAAAAGCACAGGAATTCATCGAAACAAATTTCAAAAATAAAATCACTGTAGATCAGCTTGCATCTATGTTAGGATTGAGCAGAAGAAATCTTGAAAGAAGATTCAAGAAGGCAACTGCTAATACTGTTGTTGAATATATACAGCGAGTAAAAGTTGAAGCAGCAAAACAAAGTCTGGAATCTTCGCGTGAAAATGTAAATGAAGTGATGTACAATGTAGGCTATTCCGATCCAAAAGCGTTCCGTACAACTTTCAAAAAGATTACGGGATTATCGCCAATTCAGTACCGGAATAGGTATAATAGGGAAATTGCGTTTTAGGAATTATTCTTTCCCAAGCTTTTTAATATCCCCAACTTCCAAAACATTTTTTTCATATCCTTTAGTTACACAGTTTATCATTGCTAATCCAATTTCTTTTAACGAGCATACATAATTTGGGAATAAAAATTTTACTACCGGCAATAAAGGAAAAAGTATCTTGTATGGTGTTAAAGTATTTTTCAATCCTTTTGTTGGAAGTATGAGTGCCGGGCGAAACATAAATGATTTTGAGAAAAGATTAACCAAATAATTTTCTGTTTTACCTTTTACTCTTGCCCACATAATTTTTCCTTTTTCTGTGCTGTCCGTTCCAGAACCAGAAACATAACAGAATGTCATTTCAGGATTCAGCTTAACAAGTGTATCGGCAAAAGTTTTGGTAAGATCATAAGTTATCTTTGTATAAAGTTCCTCACTTTTACGAACCGAGGTTGTTCCCAAACAAAAGAAGCACGCATTAAAATCTTTTAACTGATCTTCAATTTTTGAAAGATCATAAAAATTATCGTGAATTATTTCTTTTAATTTCGGATGATTTACATTCCCTGCCCTTCTGGTAATCACAAGAACAGCTTCAACATCGGGATGATTTAGACATTCGTGAAGAACACCCTCTCCAACCATTCCGGTTGTTCCGGTTGTTATTGCTTTTATTTTCATAATCGATTTACCTTTTGTTAAACCTCTCAATCATTAAATTACAATTGTTTGATGAATTTCTGCAATAATAACGAATCATCATAATTTACATCCCGATTTGGTATATTTTATAACAATCATTAACAAATTATTTATGAAATACATTATTGGCTTCGACTGTGGCGCTACAAAATCTGAATTTGCTGCCGCTGACCTTTCAGGTAAGATTCTTTTAAGAGAAGAGGGTGGTCCCGCAAATTTTCTTGTTATCGGAGTTGAACGGGCATCAACAAATGTTGTTTCACTGGTCAAAAAATGCAGTGTAAAATTAAATAGTCCTGAATTTGAAATAATTGTAATTGGGGCTGCTGGAGCAGGAAGAAAAGAAGATGCGGAAAAGTTAAGAAAAATTTTAGCTATAAAATTAAAAGCAAAAAAAATTGTTGCTAACTCAATAAAGGTTATTGGTGATCATGAAATTGCTTTGAAGGCTGCTTTCTCGAATTCACCCGGATGTATTTTAATAGCAGGAACAGGTTCGATTATTTATGGAAAAGATTCAAAAAATAAAATTCATCGTGTCGGTGGATTCGGAAGAATGATCGGAGATGAAGGAAGCGGTTATTCTATCGGAAGGAAAGGATTGCAGGCTGTATCAAAATATCTTGATGGAAGAAGTAGTAAAACAAAAATTGCAGAACTTCTTCACAAAGAATCCAAAATTGATACTTCTGAAAAATTAATTACTAAGGTTTACAGAAAAATTTTCGATATTGCTTCTGTTTCAAAATTAGTTCTTCAGGCAGCAGCAAAAAAGGATAAAACTGCTTTGCGAATTCTGGATGAAGAATCGGATGAACTTATTGATCACATAAAAGCTATCCTGCAAAAAATGAGAATGAAGAAAATCAACATTGCATTTGCAGGCAGTCTTCTTACAAACAAAAATGTTTACTCAAATATGCTTAGAAGAAAAATCAGGTCTTCCCTGCCATCGCTGAAAATTATAAAGCTAAAACACTCCCCAGTTGAAGGCGCCATTCTAATTGCAAAGGAAATGCTGAGTGATTAAAAAAGAATTACGCAATCCGTGGACCTGGGTTCCCACTATATACTTTGCCGAAGGACTTCCGTATGTACTTGTTATGGTTGTCTCGGTAGCTATGTATAAAAAGTTGAATATTTCTAACACAGACATAGCCTTGTACACAAGTTGGCTTTACCTGCCCTGGGTCATCAAACCTTTTTGGAGTCCTGTTGTTGATTTACTTAAAACAAAAAGATACTGGATTATAATAATGCAGTTTCTTATTGGCGCTGGTTTAGCCGGTGTTGCATTAACTATTCCTGCCGACAACTTTTTCAAATATACTTTAGCTTTTTTCTGGCTTATCGCATTTAGTTCGGCAACACATGATATAGCCATCGATGGTTTTTATATGCTTGCTCTCGATGATCATCAGCAAGCTTTGTTTTCCGGCGTAAGAACTACACTTTATCGTATTGCATTCATTTTTGGACAGGGTTTATTAGTAATGATTGCCGGTGAACTTGAACTGAGCACCGGCGATATTCCATACTCATGGAATATTATTTTTGTTATCGTCATGGGTCTTTTCTTTCTTTTCCTAATTTTTCACTCATTCATTCTTCCCCATCCTCAAAATGATATCAAGAGGAAGAATGATGATTACAAGGCATTCTTTTCAGAATACTTTAAAACGTTCATCATCTTTTTCCAAAAGAAAAAAATATTAATAATTATTGCGTTTATACTATTTTTTAGATTAGGCGAAGGACAGCTTGCAAAGTTAGCGACGCCTTTTCTACTCGATAGTAAGGAAGCCGGCGGTCTCGCATTAACTACATTGCAATATGGTTTCGTTTACGGCACAATTGGTTTTATAGCTTTAATTATTGGCGGACTGATAGGCGGATTTGTTGCAGCAAAACAGGGATTGAAATATTGGATCTGGTGGATGCTTGTTGCAATTAATCTTCCGGATGTTGTTTACATTTTTCTTGCTTACACACAAACAACAAATCTCTTACTGGTTAACACCTGTGTTGCCATCGAGCAATTCGGTTATGGATTTGGATTTACCGGTTTT
>JAJDNK010000155.1 GCA_022340715.1 bacterium BMS3Abin03
ACAACAATAGAATATAAAATTCCGGAATCCGGTTTAGTTACAATAAAGGTATACGATATTTTAGGCAGAGAAGTACAAACACTGGTTGATCAACAATTACAGCCAGGATTCTATTCCGTACAATTTGATGGAAGCAATTTAGCGAGCGGTATTTATTTCTATAGGATTAAAGCAGGTAAGTTTGTTCAGACTAAAAAACTTATGTTGTTGAAATAATCAACATTAATTTTTTCTAAACTTATCAAAGCCGGATATTTCAAATAACAGAATCCGGCTTTTCTATTTATTAAGTTAAGCAATAATTGGTTGTGTCTGGTATATTAGGTTACCAATTAGAATCTACTATAAAAATGCCTCTTGTTTTAAAGTCATAAATAGTTATATTGTTATAAACTTAGTAAGAGATTGATGCATTAACCTAGACAGGAAAAGTTTAGAACTTAAAAATTTATTCACACCAAAATTCAAATACTCTTCTCTTCTTAAGCGAATTAGGTCTCATTGCACAGTGGTTAGGTCTTACCGTATTCTAGTAACCCTGATCCAGAACTTATCTCAATCAATTTAACCAGAGGAAATCAAATAATTTAATAATTACTTATCAGGTAATGGTATGAAATATTCATTTATACAACTGCTTTGGGGATTTATATTAATTCTTGTTCCTTTTACAGCTGTTTTATCTCAGCAGGATCCGCTTCACTGGACACATCCGATAAAGGTTGAAGCGAACGATATATACCTTCAATGGTTGCAGAATGATAATGGTACAGTTCACAGCTACCAGAAAATTTACAATCTCAAGATTGACAGTCTTTACCTTTTACCTCCCGACAGCCTTGTTTCCGTAAAGCCAGGGCATCAGGACAATAGAACCGGCGCAGGAGCATTTACAGATGCCGCTTCCGGCAATTTTACCGTTAGCGTATACGATGAGATAGTTTCAATCTGGAAGTCGCCAACAGGAATTAATATAATGCTACCAAACCTTGATACAACTGAAGCTTTATGGACTAATTCGATTCAAGACAGCATTACCGGGAATATCGAGAACGCCCGGATTTATGTTAGAACCCTGGACATAGACGGAGACAGCCTTGACGAATTCGTAGTGGCTTATATAAGCAGTGATGATTCTGTTCATCTTAATTTATATGATGCTGATTCGACACTTCACCCTACCTTAATATCGAGTTACAGCGATGAAAAACTTGTTGCTGCTTATGGTTTTCAGTTTACCAGGTATTTTATTGAGACTGGTGATTTCAACGGCGACGGAAAGGATGAAATGGCATTATTTGCAGTACAGGTGCCGCCACCAACCGGCTCGGTCAGAGTGAGAGTAAAAATATATGGTTTTTCCGGCGGAACATTTCAGCTAAAAATTGCAAGAAATATTGATGTCCCCCGCTTAACAACTTTAGAAGATTTTACAATGTCCGCATCTTCCGGACATTTTACGAGCGATAATATCGATGAAATTGCATTTACCACAATACGTAGTTCGGAAGGAGCATATTATTCGTATAACTACATCCTCAAAAGTAACCAGAATCTGGATGCATTGACTTTAGGGCCGAGATATAGAGTCACCCCGCCGATTTTTTCCGGATTTGCAGATCTGAGCATGACATCCGGAGATCTTAACGGAGACGGCCGCGATGAAATAGCTTTTACGGATAACAGTAATATTTATGTTCTTGAGCCGGATGATAATTTAAACTTGATTTTAACCAGCACAAAGGGTGTTGCTTCAGGCGGTTTTAATGATTATCAGCAGAGCAATAATTATCTGAAAATAGAAAGGTTTGATCAGGATACTACAAATGATTTAGTAATTGTTAAGAACTTCGTAGCGAACCAGTATCAAAACGGTTTTTTAGTAGCAATTTATAGTGTTAATAACTCGCTCGATAATTTGTCTCTAATCGGAAGATTACTAGGTGATGAACCGGAAATTGACGACTATAAACCTTACTCTATCGCTGTCGGTAACTTTGATGGATTTAATTTTACAATAGGACAGCCTTTTCATTATACACAAAATAACGTGGTACAAACGCTAGTAAAACTTAACGCACCCCCCATCCATTTTGATGTGTTTGACGGGCAATCATATGATATCAACAATTGTTATAACGGTGGAATTTGTGGGGCCTATTCTAAATATATTAAGACAGATTTAAGTGCTACTGAAGTAACTACATCAGTTCACAGGGACTGGGAGGTTTCAGCAGGTGCTCATATTTCAGGGCAGGTAGAAGTTGCCCCTTTTGGCGTTGGTGCTACAATTGATTATAATGCATATTTTCTCCATAAATGGGGTCGCCATTTTAGTAAAGATTCAACCAATATAAAAACATGGAAAATTAGCGAAGAAATCACATCATCAGAAGACGACAAGATATATTCAACTGTTTCAGATTATGATCTCTGGGAATACCCTTTTTACTACGGTAATGAAGATTTTCCGAGAGCAACTATAATGACCCTTGTTCCTCATAATGTCACTGGCCATTGGTTTCCCAGTAAAAGTTATTATGCACTTTCATATAATCCAAACCATGAAGTTGGGAACATCCTATCTTATTACGATACTCTGGCTAATAACTCAAATGTATCAGAACCGCTTGGTGCCACATACGGTACTGATAGTTACACTCTGAGTTCAAGTACTGGTGATGATAAATGGGATCTTACATTCGAAGACTTTACATCGGTACAGGCTGATACTGCAATAGAGAATACAAATTCATGGGGTGTTTCCTTTGTAGTAGAAGCAACAGGCAATTTTGGTCACACTAATTATTCAACCCATAAAACCTCTGTATTACAAACTATACATTTACAGACTCATTTTGGATCTGTTGATCTTGGAATTGGTGATGTTAAATATACTGTAAAACCTTATGCATATTGGTCAAGCGATGGCACATTAGTAGTAGATTATGCCGTGAAACCCGAAGTGGCACCACCGGGATTTACTAAAACCTGGTGGCAGAATCATTACGAACAAAATTCAGATCCAACATTTATTCTTCCGTGGCTCCTCGATCCTGAAAAAGGTTTTACATTAGATGATCCTGATAAAAGATATCAGACTAACGATATTCTACTAAATCCTGCAAATCCATCACCAGGTGATACTGTAACCATTACCGCAAAGATCAGAAATTTTAGTTTGATTGCAACCCCCTCTCCTGTTTCCGTCAGTTTCTATATCAATGATCCTGATTCAGGAGGGACACCAATTATTGGAACGAATGGAACAAATACAGTAAGTACTAACGGAGTGGTACCAAGCAGGGTGGAATCGGATGTTCAGCTAAAATGGGTACTTCCTTCCGGCTTACCACAATACCCCAGAATTTATGCTGTGCTGGATGAAGGTAATTCAATCACCGAAATTCATGAAAACAACAATAAAGGTTTTAATGTTCTAGGCATTCAAACTATTTCAGGTATTGAAGATGCAAATTACACTGCACCGATTAATTATGTTTTATATCAGTCATACCCGAATCCATTTAATCCTACAACAAACATAAAATATTCTATACCTAAAAGTAGTAAGGTTAGTTTGAAAATTTATGACATTCTGGGAAGAGAAGTAACTTCACTGGTTGATAAATATGAAAAATCGGGAACTTATACCATTCAGTTCACAGCAAAAAATCTTGCAAGTGGTATTTATTTCTACAGAATTAAAGCAGGTAAGTTTGTCCAGACAAAAAAACTTATGCTCTTGAAATAATTTAAATATTTAAAAAAATTATCCCCTCCTCGTTTCGAGGAGGGGAATATATCAATTAGTGCTTAGTTTAATTTTCAGGTAAATTAGTGAAAAACATTGTTTGAATTTTTAGGAGTGAACAATGGAATTCAAAAGGTTACCTGTTGCAAGCGTTATAATTGAGGTTTTTTCTGTAATTCTTGGAGTATTAGCTGCGCTCGCAGTTAATGAATGGCGTACTACCGTAAATAATAAAGACATGAGTTTTGCCGCGTATGAAAAAATAGTCATGGAAATTGAACGAAACAGAAACAAGGTAGATGAATTATTACTTAACCACATGACGATTTTAGTCGAGATCGACTCAATTATTGAAA
>JAJDNK010000157.1 GCA_022340715.1 bacterium BMS3Abin03
GGTACTTATGATATATTTCGGTTTTCAAAATTCAGTTATCTTGAACATTGTAATCGAGTAAAATTGAAAACGGTTACTTAATCCATTTGCTTTATTAATATTAAAATTAAAGGAGAATAACTATCGAAAAATTAAATTATACGTACGGTGGTGCGCGCGCATTAGTTGAACTGCACGAAATTCAAATGCGTTCATTTATTGAAACCTGGAAGAAAGCAAAAGAAGTAAATGTTTCTTTACCAGTTACTGATGATCCGTTCTATAAATCGTTGGATACAATTCTTTATCATGTACTGAGATCATCACGTGGTTATATAACCTGGATTTGTGATAAATTAAATTTACCTGATCCGGAAATAACTCCTGCTCCGGAAGAAAACACTATTGAAAAATATCCGGAATATTTAGAACATCTTCTGGAAAAATGGGAGGTCCCACTTTGTAATGTAGAAGTAGAAAAATTTGAGGATAAATTATACACTTCCAACTGGGGAGTCGATCATACAATTGAAGCAATGCTCGAGCATGCAGTTATGCATCCTATTCGTCACGAACATCAATTGAGAAAATTAATGAAAGAAATGTAGAAGTAGATCTGAAAAATTTTTCTCTGTTAACCCTGCGGCTACTCAGTTTACTCTGTTGTTAAATGTTTATTGTTTAAAGTAGAAATTTTTTACCACGAATGAGCCAATCACAATTACTTTTCCTTCTTGAGCTTTCAATTAAATTACATTAATTTGCATCTGGAAATATGTTAAGTTTCAGAATTATTACATTCCGGGTTAGGAACAGTTTAATAAATTATTAAACACCATAACAACCTTAAATTTTATTCCTCAAAAAGAATTTAAGTTAAAAAGGGAAAATTATGTGCTGATTCGGAAAATATTTTTGTATGACTATTTAAAATCCTGAAATATTATTAGTCCATTTACGATAATTAAAGTTAAATAATTCAAATACAGTTTATCTCAATTGTCGATCTTAAAAATTAAATTTAGATTTGAATTCAAATCAATAAAAAATTTATGAATGAAAAAAATATAATCTGGAAAGACAGAGTGTACTGCGGAGAAATTTCTCTCGATGATGTAAAATCCAGAGTAAAACTTATGGGCTGGATTGATGCTATGCGCGATCACGGGCATATTATATTTATTCACTTACGCGATATTACCGGCATCGTTCAGATTGTAATCGACAGCGAAGAAAATAAAGAATTGTATGAATCTGCCGTTCATCTCAGGGAAGAATATATAATTGAAGTTAAAGGAAAAGTAAGAAAGAGAGCAAAGGGAACAGAAAATCCTAACATAAAAACCGGTGAAATAGAAATTGTAGTTGATGACATAATTCTTCATTCAAATTCCAAAACTTTGCCGTTCCAGATTTCTGAGAAGGCAATGGTTTACGGCGAAGAGTTTATGGGAAGTCCTGCACACGTTGATGAAGATTTAAGATTGCAGTACAGGTATCTCGATTTACGCAGACCTTCCGTGCAGGAACGATTTGTTAAACGTCATAAGATCAATAAAATAATTCGTGATTATTTAGACAAACAAAATTTTCTTGAGCTTGAGACTCCGGTGTTAACAAGAAGCACCCCTGAGGGTGCTCGCGATTATCTTGTCCCAAGCAGAATTCATCAGGGAAAGTTTTATGCTTTGCCACAGTCTCCTCAATTGTTCAAACAGTTGTTTATGATGAGCGGAATGGAAAGATATTTCCAGATCGTAAAATGTTACCGAGATGAAGACCTGCGACCAAATCGCCAGCCGGAATTTACACAGCTCGATCTTGAAGCTTCTTTCATAGATGAAGAATTTATTTACGAACTGATCGAAGGACTACTTAAGAAAATTTTTGCGATAGGTGGAATCAAACTGAAACCTCCATTCCGGAGAATGACTTATGCCGATGCGATGAATTTATACGGCTCAGATGCGCCTGATCTTCGTTTTGGAATGACATTTAAAGATGCAACTGAGATTTTGAAGAATACCGGTTATACAATATTCAAACGAGTGATAAAAAATCACGGTTATGTAAAAGGTTTCTGTATCAAAGAAAAAGCAACAGATCTCACGAAAAATATTTTACAGAATGAATACGCAATGAAAATTGTTCAGACATTCGGCGCAAAAGGAATGTCGTGGATGCGAATGGTGAATGGCGAACTTGAATCGAGCATTGCACAATTCTTTACCCAAAAAGAGCTTGACGATTTGAAGAAATTGTTCGAAGCAGAAGAGGATAACGTAATCGTTCTTGTTGCAGAGACTTCACTCGATTTAACTAATAGAATTCTGGGAAGATTGAGATTTCACATTGCAAACCGTTTGGGAATAATTCCCAAAAATAAATTTGCCGCAGTCTGGGTAACCGAATTCCCAATGTTCGAACTTGTGGATGAAACAGTTACACCTCTGCATCATCCATTTACTAGTCCGGATCGAACTGACTTTAATACGTCAGATATAAATGATCTGCTTTCACTAAAATCAAGAGCTTATGATATTGTTGTTAACGGCGAAGAGCTTGGCGGCGGAAGCATAAGAATCAACAATATGTCTTTGCAGAAAAAAATATTTGAAGCGCTCGGTTTAACCCAAAAAGAAATCGAAGCAAAGTTCGGGTTTTTTCTTAAGGCTCTCGAGTACGGCGCACCTCCTCATGGCGGTTTAGCACTCGGACTCGATCGGGTTGTTTCGATGGTTTTACAAACTCAATCTATTCGCGATGTAATTCCTTTTCCTAAAAACCGAAGTGCTGTTTGTCCATTAACAGAAGCACCTAGTACAGTTGATGATCTGCAGCTTCAGGAATTGAATATTGGTTTAAGCAGAGATTTACAAACCGGCACAAGCAGGGAAGCAGCAGGAAAGCAAGATACATCATCTCAAAAACAAATCGGCTTATCCGATGAGGATGTTAAAAAGGTTGCAAGCCTTGCAAGATTAAAATTAGGAGATGCTGATTTAGCGAATATCAAAAAAGATTTAAATAAAATTATAGATTACGTTGGACAGCTTGAGGAACTCGATACAAAAAATGTAAAGCCGATGCATCATGTTTTGAACGTAAAAAATGTTTGGCGTGATGATGTCCCTACTTCGAAAGATAATTCGAAAGCGATTATTGAAAACGGACCGGTGACGGATAATAATTATTTCAAAGTACCCAGAATCCTGGAAGACTAAGCATGGAATTATGTGATCATTCAGCCGCGGAACTGGGCAGAAAATTAAGAAGCAAAGAGATCAGCGCAAAAGAAATTGCGGGCTCGGTATTAAAGCGCATTGAGGAAAAGGACAAACAATATAATGCGTTCATCACCTTAACCGATGAGCTTGCATTGAAACAAGCTGAAGAAGTCGATAAGAAAATATCGCAGAATGAAAACTTATCGCCGCTTGCAGGAATTCCCGTTGCAATAAAAGATAACATCTGTACAAAAGGAATCGCTACGACTTGCGGTTCAAAAATTCTTGAAGGTTACATTCCACCTTACAGTTCGACTGCTGTCCAAAATTTAATTGATGATGGTGCGTTGATAATTGGCAAGACAAATCTCGATCAGTTTGGAATGGGTTCTTCCACGGAAAATAGTCATTTCGGTCCGACCAAAAATCCACATAACCCTGAATATGTTCCCGGCGGTTCGAGCGGTGGTTCTGCGACGGCTGTTGCTCTTGGCGAATCTGTTCTTGCGATCGGAACGGACACAGGTGGTTCGGTTCGTATGCCGGCGGCTTTTTGCGGAGTCGTTGGAATGAAACCAACTTACGGAAGGATTTCAAGATACGGCGTAGTTGCTTATGCTTCTTCGCTCGATCAGGTCGGGGGATTCGGAAGAAACGTTGGAGATACGGCTTTGGTTCTCGATTCCATTTGCAGCTATGATAAAAACGATTCAACGTCTGCTAATCTGCCCAAACCGAATTTTTATCCTTCGTTAAAGCCTGATCTTAAAAATTTAAAAATAGGATTGCCGAAAGAATATTTTGTTGAAGGCATCGATACCAGGATTAAAGAGAAAATTTTAGCTGCCGTTAAGCTGCTCGAAGAAAACGGTGCCGAAGTTCACGAGGTATTTTTACCTCATACAAAATATGCTATCAGCACTTACTATCTAATTGCTACAGCAGAAGCAAGCAGCAATCTTGCACGATTCGACGGAGTTCGTTTTGGTTATCGTGCGAAAGAAGATGTAACCGATCTTACAACGATGTATGAAAAAACGAGAAGCGAAGGTTTTGGTAAAGAAGTAATAAGAAGAATTATGCTCGGCTCGTATGTTCTTTCTGCCGGTTACTACGATGCATATTATCTAAAAGCGCAAAAAGTTCGTGCACTTATTCAGCACGATCTTGAAAGTGCATTTGAAAAAGTTGATTGCATAATTACTCCGGTTACTCCGACACTTCCATTTAAGATCGGAGAAAAAAATGAAGACCCGCTGCAAATGTATCTTGAAGATATTTTTACTGTTTCATTAAATCTTGCAGGTTTGCCGGGAATAAGTCTGAACTGCGGTTATGTAAATGAATTTCCTGTTGGTTTTCAGATCATCGGAAAAGCTTTTGATGAAACTACAATTTTGAATACGGCGTATGCTTATGAACAATTACATTCAAACAATAAATAGAAGCGTGGATAAAACGACTTATGGATTATGATGTAATTATAGGATTTGAAATTCACGCTGAGCTTAAAACAGCCACAAAGCTTTTTTGCGATTGTGAGGTTACGTACGGCGCTCCGCAGAACACTCACATTTGTCCACTTTGTACCGGGCAGCCGGGATCGCTTCCGGTTCTGAATAAAAAAGCAGTTGAGTTTTGTGTTAGAGCCGGACTCGCAATGAACTGTTCGATAAACAAATATTCTCTTTTTGCACGTAAAAATTATTTTTATCCCGATCTACCCAAAGGTTATCAGATTTCCCAGTACGAGCTTCCCTTGTGTGAAAATGGTTATATAATTATTAACGGAGATGACGGTGAAGCATACCCGGTTGGAATAAAAAGAATTCATCTTGAAGAAGATGCAGGCAAGCTCGTTCATTCTTCTCAATCGATAAGTTCATCGGAATACAGTCTGGCTGATTACAACCGTTCGGGAATACCGTTGATAGAAATTGTAACCGATCATACAACAAACCCGATGCGCTCGGTAAAAGAAGCCCGAAATTATCTTGAAAAGATCAGGCAGATTCTACGATACATAGAAGTAAGCGACTGCACGATTGAAAAAGGTCAGTTCAGATGTGATGTTAATATTTCACTGAAGAAAAAAGGTTCTCCTTCTTACGGCAACAGGGCAGAGATAAAAAATATGACTTCGTTCAAGTTTATTTCTGAAGCGCTTGAGTATGAAATTAAAAGACAATCCAAGTTGTTGAAGGAAGGGAAGAAGATTGAGCAGGAAACACGTTTGTACAACGAAGAAAAGAAAATCACTCTTCCTATGAGAAGTAAGGAAGATGCACCGGATTACCGCTATTTTCCTGATCCCGATTTGATTGAACTCGAGCTTGAAAAAGAATTTATCAATGAGATAAGAAAAACAAATCCCGTTCTTCCAGATGAGTTGCTAAATCTAATAACAGAAAAATATAAAGTCTCGCAGGAAGATGCTTATCTCTTAACAAGAAATAAAGCCGTTGCTAATTTCTTTACCGAATGTGCGCCGCATTCTGATGATAACAAAAAGCTTGCGAGATGGATAATTAACAATCTTTTAAAACATCTTGAAGAAAATTCTTTAACGATTGAGTCTGTAAAAATCAAACCGAAAGATTTTGCTTCGCTTATCAATCTTATTGTAAAAGGTGAAGTAACCGATCGTGTTGGTAAAACGGTTCTTGAAGAAATGATAGCTTCCGGTAAATCTCCTGAAGTGATCATCGATGCAAAAGGATTGAAACCGATTGAAGATACAAAAGAGCTGAACAAATTTGTCGATGATGCTTTTAGTGCTCATCCTGAAGTTGTTGAGCAAATACAATCCGGTGAAACAAAAGCCATTAATGTTTTAATCGGACAGGTAATGCGCAGCAGCAAAGGCAAAGCCAATGCAAATAAATTGAGGGAGTTGATTCTCGAACGAATCGAAAAAGAATAACTCAGTTACCTCTTTTTCTCCTCTGTTTTCTCTGTGGTAAAATTATCAGCCGCTAATGCGCGAATAATTCTAAATGTCTTTTGAGATATCTCTGAAATAGTATATTTTACGTTTGCTGCGATGAGCGGGCTTCCTCATTTACATTATCCGGTAGGGGAAACCGATATCAGGTGGGTAAGGTTGGCTTAATAACATTCTGCAAATTGTTCAGAATATTATCCCGCAAGATAAAATATATTCAGTAAATAATATTCTTGCCAATATCTTTTTGAAAATTTTATATGGGAATAAATTTACTTGAAAGACGTACGGTTAAAGCATCTTCAAGTTTTTCTGGTAAAGAGAATGCTCACTACATATGTTTAATTAAAAAATTTTATGTGATCAAACAATCAAAAAACCAGGAATGGTAAATGAATGTTGTTGTACATAATAAAAACGGAAACAAAATAGCAGAAATTATTTCAGATGATGTAATCATAAACAATTTGCAAGATGCTCTTGATTTGATGGCAAATATCTCATATCAGGAAATAAATAAGATTATAATTAAAGAGAATAATATAACAACCGACTTTTATAAATTGAAAAGCGGATTAGCCGGAGAGATATTACAAAAGTGTGTTAATTATAAAATTAAAATTGCAATAGTTGGAGATTTTGAAAAATATGAAAGTGAAAGTTTAAAAGCATTTATCGTAGAAAGTAATAGAGGAAATCAATTCTTTTTTGTTCCAGATATTTCTGAAGCAAAAGAAAAGTTAAAATGAAATACTTTCCAATGTGCTTAACCTTTGTCCGGGATTTTTATCTAAAAATGTATTCATACTTTTCACATCAGGTGTTAAAAATAAAATACTTGTTTGTCTTAATTTATTTAATTAGCTTATTTTTTTTATAAATAGATCCTGATATGATTAATATTTACGATGAACAAATAGCAGATCCGAATTATTTCAAACAGCTTTCCGTGAGAGATTTACTTTTCGTGCATTACATGTGTCCACAAAAAGAAAGATTCGAGCAAT
Source organism: bacterium BMS3Abin03 (assembly GCA_022340715.1). GTDB lineage: Bacteria > Bacteroidota > Ignavibacteria > Ignavibacteriales > Ignavibacteriaceae > BMS3ABIN03. Next base: position 7,158 of record JAJDNK010000157.1, read on the forward strand.
TATACAATCATTACAACCAAATTTCATTTTCATTGGAAGGAGAAAGAATTATGCATTACGCGGGAAAATGCTTGGAAGTAACAACCCAAACATCATATTTTCAACGTAAAACTGCATATATTCAGGAAATAACAAATTCAGAGACCTGGGAAGTACTTGTTTTTCATATTTCAGATGAATTCCTGGTACAATTTGCAAATGAATTTATGGATAATTTACCGATAGAAAAATTACCGGAATTAACAACCGATATGTTTATCAGGATAGAGCTGGACAAGGTAACGAGAACTTCTTTTTATAGTATGCTTCCTTATTTCACACAAAAGGTACCGCCTTCGGAAAAATTACTTGAATTAAAACTCAAGGAACTTCTCTTAAATATTTTGTCTAATCCTTCAAATAAAAAATTACTTGCCCACATTCTACGTCTGAACGACGATATTAAAACACCAATCTGGCAGATAATGGAAAAAAATTACACCTATAATTTAAACCTTAAAGAATATGCCCGAATTTCAAGCCGCAGTCTGGCGGCATTTAAAAGAGATTTTTTTGAATATTACCATACTACACCGGGCAAATGGTTAACCGGCAAACGACTTAAGCATGCCAGTGTGTTGTTAAATACTACAAAACAAAGTATTTCTGAGATTGCATTTAATTCCGGCTTTGAAAATATATCACACTTCAGTAGGATTTTTAAAGAAAAAACCGGTCTATCTCCCCTTCAGTTTAGAAAAAAACAGACTACCGTTACATAATTATTCATCAAAAAAGTAACTTTATCCTTTAAAGTAAAAAAACTGAGCTTTTAAGAAAAGCATAATCAACTCACCCGTAATAACTTTGTAACAGATTAAAAGCTAGAAAAGATTATCATTAAAACATTGATAGTCGTTTCCCTGATTTTAATTAGAAAATTAACTTGTTTCATCATCTTAAAGGAGGTGTATTATGCATCCAGTACTTCATCAAATGAAGAATATAATTACAATTTGTATTACTGTAATTGTACTCGCTTTACCTGTGCTTGCTCAGGAAAGCTCCTCGGACAGATGGGAGAAAGCCCAGGAAGAAATGAAAGCAATGATGGGGAGTGTCCCTGTAATGTTTACAAAATTACCTATGAGTGTAAGGATTAATGCCTGGGAGTTGTTTAAATCAATTAACAATCCTAATACAGTTATTCCATCTAAATACGGAGAACTAATAGGGCTCGCAGTAGCGGCTCAGATTCCTTGTGAATATTGCGTCACTGCTCATACTACACTGGCTAAGTTGTTTGGTGCTACTGACGAAGAGATTCAGGAAGCTGTAACAAAAGGAGCAGAGACTCGTTTTTTTAGTACAATCCTCAACGGGAATTTGACTGATGCCGATAAGGAATCTTATAATTCTGATTGGAATAAAATAATTGAGTTTATGAAAGCCCACAATAAATAAAAGTGTCGTTCTATAAACATTAAAGGTTATCAAAAATATTAATTATGGAAAAAGCGTATAAGAATACAGGTTATTTTATGTTACTCCTAATTGCTTTAGCAATTATAGGATTCTACAAAACTTATTTCGGTC
>JAJDNK010000228.1 GCA_022340715.1 bacterium BMS3Abin03
CTCGGTCAACTTTATATCAGCCTGCCTTATTCAAAGTGATTAAGCTTTAAAAGATCCGACTTAAAATCTATTGACTGATCAAATTTGAATTCCCTTTAAATCATAAGTAATTTTATATTAGTTGGATGATAATTGAACAAAGCATATTATGGAAACAACAGAAACAAAATATCTTCAAGAAAAAAACACTAAGGAAGTAACAGAAGTATTGAGCAGGGCCTTTTACGATTATCCGGTAATGGATTACGTATTAGGGAATAAATATAATTATAATGGAAGATTGTACAAACTTGTTGGATTTTTTGTTGCAGCACGTGTTTTAAGAAATGAACCAATGGTTGGCATTTATGGTAAGAAAAATATTCTTGCCGCTGCTGCGATTGTAACTTTGCCAGGTGATACTCCTGCTCCCTATAAATTAGTAGAACACCGTAAAAAACTCTGGCAACAACTTGGAATAGAGGAACAAGAACGTTATGAAAAATATGGAGATGTTGCTTCTTCCCTTATGCCGAAAGAACCTCATCATCATCTTAATATGATTGGAGTAATACCGGAATATAAAGGAAACGGACTATCCCGTAAGTTAATAAATGAAGTTGAAAAATTAGTCACTTCACACCCTGAAAGTACCGGGTTAAGCCTGAATACTGAAAGTGTGTCTAATGTAAAATTATATACGCATTTCGGTTTCAATGAGATTGGGCATGCAAGAGTCGATGATAACTTAGAAACGTGGGCATTCTTCAAATCAAAATGATTTATATACTATATTAAATATAACTTGCTATTTAATAACTTCCCTGTCATTCTTCGGCTGGTCAATTAGTTGAACCTCTAATAAATCTTTCCTAATTTAGAGTGATTTTATTGATATACCCTTAAAATTATACTTTCCGGTGGGAAAAAGTAGAAATTGATTTGAGAGAACCAGCCCGGAAGATCGATAAGTAGAATATTTTTTTCAAAGCTTCTGATAAAATATTCAGTACAATAAGTGGGAGTTTAAAATGAAAACTACATTCATAATTATCTTATTACCTATACTTATTTTTGCTCGGCAAGTTGAACCTGAAAAATGGGATACACCTCATGAAATAAGTATCATAAATGAATATTTCCCACTTGGTGTAAATAGTCCTTATATAAATTCCGAAGGTAACAAATTATACTTTGATGTTGGAGGAAGAGTTTACTATCTGAGAAAAATCGATTCTTTATGGTCCGCTCCTATTCTCATTAACGAAATACCAGAGAATATTTACGCTCAATCGCCAAAGATATCAACAGATAATAAGAAACTTTTCTTTTTGCAAAATGGACCCATCAGCAAACAATTATTTTATATCCAAAGAGAAGAAAAAGATAGCAGTTGGAGCCAGGTTTATAATTGTGGAAGTAATATAAATAATGATAGTATATTTATCGAAGATTATTTTCTATCAGGAGATACATCTCTATTTATAAGAAATTGGTCAACCGTATTTTGTTCTAATCTTGACACACTGAATAACAAGTGGGATCAGCTAAAAATCAGTCCGGACTTTTACGATGATTTTTTCATTGGAAATTTTGGTGGCACCTTTATCGACTCATCCTACACAAAAGTTTACCATACAAGTACATTCTTGGTTTGGTGGATTATCGACGACCATCTTTACGAAATTATGAGAGATTACTTGGCGGTAAGTTATAAAGATATAAACGATCGTTTCGGAGATGAATATTTGTTAAATATTAGTACAGAAATTGATTCGATATATAATAGTATAATTCCTGATCAAAATTACTTCTGTTCATCACCTTCGTTAACCAGAGATGGTAAATATTTATTTTTTGCTATTAATTACTATGATACGATAAGAGTATATTCTTCTGAGTTGCTAAGTGATGTAAGTTATGATAGTATAAATTCCATATCAAAAATTAATGCTCCGGTAGATGATTATTTGCTTATGCAAAATTATCCCAATCCATTTAATCCAACAACAAAAATAGAATTTCAAATTGCTGAAAGCGGTTTTGTCTCTTTAAAGGTTTATGATTTACTTGGAAGAGAAGTTGAAACTCTTGTAGATGAGATAAAAAATCCCGGAAGATATAAAGTAACTTTTAACGGAAAGAATTTATCAAATGGAATTTATATTTATCGTTTAAAAGGGGGTAAATACTATTATTCACGTAAAATGATTTTAATGAAATAGACAACTCAAACGACTACTACTTAAATAGATCGAACTTCTGTAATTTATAAGAAGTAAAAAGCAACTGAACTTTTACTTTTTTCCATGTTATGTTAAAAAAATGATATATTTCAATCAGTACAATTGAAACAATAATCTTTTTAATTATTTCCAAGAGATAACCAATGAAAAAAATAATTCCATGTATTATTGTTTTATTGCTAACCATTTCCCTTTTGCCCCATTTAATAGTTGCACAACCAATCAATGATCAGGAAAATCTTAAAACACGTGTTATTCTTTTAGGAACCGGAACTCCACGACCGGGTCCGGATAATTCAGGACCAGCTACAGCAATTGTTTACGGCAACAGAGTTTTTCTTTTTGATGCAGGAGCAGGAGTAATGAGACGGATAAATCAATCCGGTCTTTCTATTAATGGACCTGAAGCAACATTTATAACTCATCTTCACAGTGATCATACACTTGGATATCCTGATCTGATTTTAACAACATGGGTAATGAGAAGAGTAAAACCGCTGGAAGTATATGGTCCTCACGGTCTTCAACGAATGACAGATTATATTCTGAAGGCATATTCAGAAGATATAAAAATAAGAATTGAAGGATTAGAAAGAGAACCTGCCAATGGGTATAAGGTAAATGTTCATGAAATAGAACCAGGTGTTATATACGATAGTAGTGGAGTTAAAATCACAGCAATTCCCGTTCTTCATGGTGATTGGAAAGAAGCTTACGGTTATAGAATTGATACACCCGATCGTTCGATAGTAATATCTGGAGATACCCATCCCTGCGAAGCACTGATTGAATTTTCAACAGGAGTTGATATACTAATTCACGAAGTTTATACTTCATCAGATGTAAAAATAGAGAATCGGGTAGGTGGGGATCTCTGGCCTAAATATCTTAAAGCATTTCACACATCTGATGTTGAACTTGGAAATATCGCAGAACAATCAAATCCAAAACTGCTTATACTTTATCACATAGTCAGGTTGAAAGCAACTGACGAAGACCTGATAAATGGTATCAGAGAGGGCGGGTTTAAAGGCAAAGTAGTAATCGGTAAAGATCTTCAAACTTTTTAAGCAGTAAGAAAATGTGTTTAATCCTGGACTGATTGTGATATGAAAGTCTTAGAAACCTTCTCCCTTACTGTTTACGGCAACTACACTGTTTAACTTACCGGTAGGGTTTTTTCTTCATTAACTGTATTAATAGGTAAGGGACAAATAAAATTACAACCAAAGTGGGATATTATGCGCACAAAGAATTTATTTAAAACAGTGCCTGCAGTTATTTTAACATTTATTCTCTTTTTATCAGCTTGTTCATCTCCCAATGAACCGGAGGATACACAAAAAACAGCCTACATAAAATTAGATGAAACTCACCAGGTTATCAGGGGTTTTGGTGCTGCTAATATTCTTCCCTGGCGACCTGATATGACTA
>JAJDNK010000159.1 GCA_022340715.1 bacterium BMS3Abin03
TGTCACACAGGACAGCATTATGATGATAAGATGTCAAAAATATTTTTCGATGATCTTGAATTACCAAAACCGGATATTTACTTGGGTGCAGGAAGTGGTTCACATGCTGAACAAACAGCTAAAGTAATGATTGAATTTGAAAAAGTACTTTTACAGGAAAAACCGGATCTAGTAATAGTTGTGGGAGATGTAAATTCAACTATAGCTTGCAGCCTAACAGCAAGTAAATTAAATATTTTAACTTCTCACGTGGAAGCAGGACTCAGAAGTTTTGACCGTCAAATGCCTGAAGAAATAAACCGGATCCTTACCGACGCAATAGCAGATTACCTGTTTGTCTCTGAAAAGAGCGGTCTTATTAATCTCAGGAATGAAGGAGTATCCGATCATAAAGTTTTCTTTGTAGGAAATGTAATGATTGATAGTTTAGTACATTATCTTCTCAAAACCGATACATCAAATATCGTAAAATTGCTTGGGATTGAACGTGATAACTATGTACTGGTTACCTTACACAGACCAAGCAATGTAGATAACCTGAATAATCTTTCCTCTATTATATCACTCCTTAACAATTTAGCAAAAAAAAGAAAGGTTATATTTCCCGTTCACCCAAGGACAAAAAAGAATTTAAAAGATTTTAATTTAATTTCTAATATTTCTCACAATATAGTTCTTTCCGAACCGATAGGATATATCGATTTTATAACTCTTACAAAAAATGCAGAACTGATCTTAACAGATAGCGGTGGCATACAGGAAGAAAGCACATATCTTGGCGTCCAGTGCATAACAATAAGAGCTACGACAGAACGTCCGATTACTGTTGATATCGGTACCAATCATCTGGTAGGAGAGGACTACAAGCTTGCTGCACAAGTTGCATTAGAAATTTTAGATGGAAAGAAAAAGCAGGGTAAAATTCCGGAAAAATGGGATGGTAAAACAGCAAATAGAATTATCGAGATACTAAACGATAACTTACTATAACTTAATCACTTACAATAAATCACTTTCTAAATAGCATTGTAATTATTGAGACATAGTAAAGTGATAGAATTACCATCCACCACCTCCTCCTCCGCCACCACCACCTCCGGAAGAACCACCCGAGCTGCCACCGGAACTTGATCCCGGAGCAGTGGATGATGACGAGATAGTACTTGTCAAACTGCTTCCAATACTTGAAGCTATACCTGCTGCTCCCACTGAAGTGAGGAAATGCCCGCTGTACCAAGCTGGAGAATAATGAGAGCCGTCTGCTGCTGCTTTTTCAAGTACCGATTCAAACTTTTTGCCCCATTCATTCTCCACATCTAATGCAATTGCATAAGGTAAAAACTTTTCAAAGAGTTCAGGTGTTTTCTCCGGTTCCTTTATAGAATTCAACCTGTCCTTTTCTGCAACAGATAGATACATTTTGAATCCATCGATCTGATCCATAACTTTTCTACCTAACCGGGTTGGAGCCTTTAGTAAATGATGAAATATGATGTTTACCAGTATTATCAAAATAACACCGATTACAATAAAATATGAACCTGCACCGGATAAAAAATACATACCAAGAACTAATCCCCCCACAAACGGTATAGCAAATAATGTTATAAACAAAGCACTTACTATTGCTGCTCCTTTTACTCTCCCCGCTAAAGCCGTTCGCCAGGATTTAAAAACTGCATATACAAGACCGGCAACTCCCCCGCCCCAGGCTAAATTCCATATAAGCGAAAACAATAATTCCTCGTTGCTAAGCGAACCGGAAATTATAAGAAAAACTATAGATATTATTATACCTGTTATAAAGTATTTTTTATTTGTAATGAAATAAATTTTTTCATAAGTATTTTTTAACGAGTTTTTAAAAGCTGTAATGCCTGATCTGATAACTGTATGATTTTTCTGCTTAAGTTCCAGGGATTTTCTGCTGCCTTTGGTAAATCCTAATTTTGAGAGTAGCTTCAACTCATCCTTTGTAACTGATTGAACAACTTCATTATTCGTTTTAATAATATTATAATCTTTCCCATCTTCCTCCAGTTTTAGAATTCCTCTCACACAGAGGTTTATCAAAGCAGCAGCAAAAGTTTTATTATCAAATCCCATACGATTTATAAATCTTACAGCGGCTGGAGATAAATTTGCGGGTGGTTCATATAACGGAATGATGACACCTTTATCAGGGTCTTTCCCTACCTTTATCCAGATAATAAGATAATAGAAAAACAAAACTATAATCCCAATAAACATCGCAATTACAGACTTATTGTCAGCAACAAAATAATTTAATTTATCGCTAAAGTCCGGTTCAGTAACAAAGCCTTTGGGAAACTGAACAACAATTGTTAATCCTTCATACGGAAACAACCTTATGGTAGTCGCAAATTCTATTTGCCCATTCGTCTTTACAACAGCTTTATAATCTTTGCCGCGGGTACCGGCTCTTCCAGTAAAAGCTAAAGTCTTTATTTTACCCGGATCAATTCCATCCGGTAGTATAACGGTGGCACTGACTTTATCTATATTAAATCCCCAACCATTTCCTGTAACATTCCAGTAGAGTTCATCATATTTATCAAAAAAGCCAAGTTGTCTGTCGGTCTCGTAGGTAATCGTGTAAGTATAATCACCATGAGGTAAAATATAACCTGAACTACCAATATAAACTCTTACTCCATTTGAAAGTCTTTCAGTATGATAATCTTCGGCTGAACCGTTACGCAAAATATCAACTACATTAAATTTTATCCTGATATTATTTCCAAATTCATCCTCATAATCTGTTGGAAAGTCTCTATATATTCCATGCTTTATACTGATACCTTCCGAGTGAACTTTTATTGTTTCAGTAACCAGCATCGATCCATCCTGATGAACTTCTATTCTGCTGTGATAAGACTTGATTCTTTCCGGTTCAAACGCTGCTTGTGATGAAGTTAAAAAAATGAAAGTGAATAAAAGCAACTTTAGAATGAATTTCACAGTTTCACCTCCGGTGACACTCTTTCTGTTGATAATGTAATTTCAAAAAAATCTTCCTGCTTAAAATTAAATATTCCTGCTATTATATTACCGGGAAACGACTCAACCCGGATGTTATAATTGCGTACCGTGCCGTTATAATATCTTCTTGCGTATTGAAGCTGATCTTCTATTTCCGTTAACTGTTTTTGAAGATCGAGATAATTTACATTAGCTTTAAGATCAGGATAATTTTCCACAACCGCAAAAAGATTTTTCAGCATACCAGAAATATCCGTCTCAGCTGTTGATTTTTCTTTAACATTTTCTATCTTTTCAGATCGACTTCTAGTTTCCGTAATCTTGATGAAAAGTTCTCTTTCATGTTTGCTGTATGCCTTTACTGTTTCAACTAAATTTGGAATCAGGTTATATCTTCTTTTTAACTGAACATCGATTCCGCTCCATGCTTCCTTTATCCGGTTTTTATCACGAATAAATAAATTATATGTGATTACAAACCACATTACTATTAAGGCAATTATAGAAAATATTATAATCAACAAATTGTTATTCTCCTATTGTAGTAATCCAATAACTTCATTTATACTTTTCAATACCGGAATTTTAAGTTCTTTCAATCTCAATTCATCCTGGTGACCTGTGCTGATTAAAACACAATCTGCACCAATGCCTGAGGCAACTTCATAGTCATGAATAGTATCTCCAATTAACAGTGTTTGACCATTATTATGTTTCCTGATTTCAAACATAAGCTGCTTTCCCAACTCGAGCTTACCATCGGCATAAATATGGTCCAATCCATTAATTGATGTAAAATATTGCGTTAATTGAAAATGTTCAATTAAGAATTCTAATGTATCATGCTTATATGCGGAAAGTAAATATTGATTTATTTTCAACGATTTGATTTTACCAAGAACCTCTGTAGTTCCGGGAAAAAGATTACTAGTTAATTTTCTGATTTCATATTCATCGATAAAGTCTTTGCCAATCTTTTCAAATGACTCATCCTTAAAATCGAAACCCGCCTTTATATAATAATCCTTTACAGGGAAAGTGAAAATCTCCCTGTATGTTTTTAGGGAAATTGCCGGAAGTGACCTCTTAGTTAACTGAATATTAATTATATCATTACACAGTTGAACATCATCCAGCAATGTTCCATTCCAGTCCCATATAATATTTTTGTAGTTGCTATTTTTTTTACTTTTCACATTCATCTACAAGTTTACAAAATTCATAAACTATTTCAGCAGTAATTCCCCAAATTGTTTCATCCAGATTTTCATAAACAAGAACTCTGTGTTCTCTTCCTCTCCATGGATTGGAGTATCTGCCCGGTAATTTTAATTTGCTAACAGGAAATGTTTCAATCTCTTCATTTTTATCATTCTTTTTAGTTGTGTGAACCTCTAACCTAACATGATATTCCGAAGGTTTATTTTCCAAAAAATAAGATAATGGAATAGCAAATACTTTTTCAACTTCGGTTTTATCTATATTGAAATCATCTAAATTATTGTAATTTAAGATTCCTACAAAAGGATCTACGGTAACACCCATAGGCGCTACTAAAGTATCCATCTCTCCGATTACCTCTATGTTTTCTTTTTTGATCCCGATTTCCTCAACTGTTTCTCTTATAGCGGTATCTACAAAACTTTTATCCTGTGCAGGATCAAATTCACCTCCCGGAAAACATATTTCCCCACCCTGTCTTATGTTATGTGCTCTCTTCTGGAATAATAAATTGTATTCATCATCAATTAACATTAGTGGAATAATTACAGCAGAATTTAAGTATTTGCTTTTTCCAAGAACTCCTTCTTTCTTCTTAAGAGACTTTTTTAATGAGGATATTGATAATCGGTTCAAAGGTTAACCAGATTTCTTAAGCAGTTAAATAAATAAATGTATGATTAATCAGAATAGAAACAAAAGAAATTGCTCAATCCTGATTTAAATATAAGGGAGGGTACCTTAATAAACTAAAGGGAGAATCCCGGAGATTTACTCCGGGCAATTTCTATTTGAAAAATGAGTTTTTACTTACAAAAATATTTTTAAAAAATGTTTTACCATCGAATTTGGTATCAGGATTCTGAGAAGATACGATCACCGTATGTTCAGGATCAACATACGCATCGATTTCAGTGAACTCCAGGTTAGCATTACTAATGCTTAATTTATAATTTGGAGTTTCTCCTTCTACCTTTACTGTATCGGCAAAATTATTTCTTGATAAATTTGCAAGAGTTCTTAAATATGTTGTGGTTTTTGCTGAATCAGTAGGTTGCTGATCGATATACCATTTGTTGTTAGTTTTTGTAAGTGTGAAAGATGAATCCGCAGGATAATCAAAAACTAATTGCTTCCATGTGTTATAATCAGCCTTTAAAACTGAACCATCCCTGAATGCATTGGCATTCTGGTTAAATGTAAGCGATAAAAATCCATCAACTTCATAAACATCGTTATCATTTGCCAAACGAACATAGGTTGAAATGCTTCTGGGTTGTTGCTGATAATTGAATCTTCCAATTACCAGATCCAGGGTTTTACTATCACCTTCCATCACCTGGACTCTTGTACCTGACGAATCTACCTGAAACTCAGCCCATTTGTCTTTACCACGTGCAGCTAATCTTTTCGGAATCACAGAAAGTAATTCTGTAAATGTTTGTTGAATCTTCTGATTTGTCACTGCTGCATCTTTTCCATTATTTAGTTCAACCAACCATTTGTCATCCTTTTTAAATAGCCTGACTGGTTTATAATCATTAGCTTTTGAAAAAATATGAATCTCCGTTACTGCAGAAGTATCTATATCTACCAATACATCCCTGAAAGTTCTCTCATTCTTTCCTGTATCGAAAAAAATGATTACAACTGCGATGATTAATAAAAGAACAAATATTATTGCAAGAGTTTGATTATTTAGTTTCCTGAACATAAGACGTATTCATTAATTTATTTCTGATTCTTTTTCGGTTCTGAAATCTGAAAATACCGTATAAAATTATAAGAATAAGAGGAAGAAGAAAATTTAAATACTTTAGAAATGATTTTGTACTATCCTGAAGTGTAGCATCAATCGGTCTGGATGAAACACCTTTCGTTCTTAAATCTATCAAACCAGTATCATCGGATAGCCAGTCTACCGCATTAACCATAAGGTTGATATTATCATCAGGCATGTTTCTGGCTTGCTGCCCTTCACCATTTACTACAAAATTGCCATTACTAAAAACTATCATCTTTGAGTCTGTATTTCCACTGATTTTACCTTCAACCACAACACCTACGGGTAAATTTGATAAACCAAAATCAGATTGAGTCCAGTTTTTTGATACATCAAAATATACCGGCGGAGCCTGAACACCGGATTTTCCCGAAGTAGTTAGAAGCGGATACATAACGACTGAAGAATCCTTAGGTAACAATTTTATAGGGCTGGCAAATTGAAGTAATACAGTTTCCAGACCTTCTGTAACGGGATGTTTTGTGAATGATGTGATGGCTGGGAAATAAGGAAATTTGACATTTGTATTTATTCTAAAACCTCCTACCTGTTGTGGAACAGTTACACTACCACAACTAGCATCCGTAACGAAATTCTTCTCAACTTCAATTCCTTTTGCTTTAAGCCAATCAGAGAAACCTGTATATACAGCTTTACCTACTCCTCCCTGAGAATAATCAATATCCACCCTGTTAAGAGCAATGATAATTCTTCCTCCGCGGGAAAGAAAATCATCCAGGTAATGAAAATAATTAGTTGGAACAGTATCCTTGGGAGCAATAATTATAAGAGTTTTATATTCAGCAGGAATTCCAGAGGTATCACTCCAGGTAACAGGTTCAATATCATACATTATTGAAAGCTTTTGATGCAATTGATTTAACTCGGAAAGTTTTGGTTCACCATCACCCTGTAGTAAAGCGATTTTTGGTTTTTGAGTTACAGAAAGCTTTTTAATATTTGATGAAAGATCGTATTCCATTGCAGCACCGGGCTGAATGAATGGTATCGTTTCCTTTTTATCACCCATTTGTATCAGAGCACCAAGATATGCTTTCTGTTGTTTCATCTGATCTTTTTCTCTAACATTTATCATAATCGGTCTGATTCCACTTTGCTGAGCCTGCATTTCGGTTTCCTGGCTTTCAATCGGATTTACAAAATCATAAACGATCTGACCGTTTGAATAGCTTGAATATTCTACAAGTAGATCACGAAAATCCTGACGGACTTTTTCTATATCAGGGGGTAAATCTTCTGAGAAATATGCAGTAATTGTTATTGGTTCCTGTAGCGATGAGAGAATATTTTTTGTTGCCTTGCTCAGGCTGTATCTTTGATCAGCGGTATAATCGAGCCTGAAGAAAAATCGGCTGGAAATTATATTTATAAGAAGGAATATTCCGAAGAATAATAAAATCGAATTTTGAACTTTTTTTCTTGTTAACATTTAAACTACCTATTCAACTATATTTCTTTTCGCTAAAGAAGATTCAGCCAGTATTAAACCGAAAAGAGTTATTGTTAAAAAATAGAGAAGATCTCTTGAATCGACCACACCGCGTGATATTGAATCGAAGTGCGTTGATAGACTTAAATAGCTAAGCACTTCTCCCAGAAATCCGGTGAAGTTATTAGAAAGCACATTGAATATTATCAGGAAGAATATTCCTATGAATAAAGCGAGAAGAAACGCAACGATCTGGTTATTCGTTATGCTGCTTGCAAATAAACCGATTGCAATGTAAGTCATGCTCATAAGAATCAATCCTAAATATCCACACCAAACAGCGCCTTGATCGATTGGACCTATTGCCCAGACAGTGATGTAATAAGGCAGTGTTAATAATAATGCAATGCAGATTAGAATCAATGCAGCCAAAAATTTGCCGAGTACAACGTCCCAATCTGTGACCGGTTTGGTAAGAAGCAATTCTATTGTGCCACTTCTCTTTTCTTCCGCCAGCATTCTCATTGTAAGAGCAGGAATAAAAAAGAAAAGTGTAAAGTATGCAATTGAAAAGAACGGCTGTAATGTTGCTTGTCCTATAAAGAAAACATCCGAACCGAATAGCCATGTGAAAAAGCCGCTAACTCCAAGGAAAACGACCAACAAAATATAAGCTACAAGAGAATCAAAAAACGTTTTCAGTTCCCTTTTAGCAATTGACCAGATAGGTTTCATAATTAATTAACTGTGGTTAGTTCTCTGAAAATATCTTCAAGTTTAGTTTCGATGGGTGTCATTTCGGTCAATACCCAGTTATTTTTCACACACATATGAAAAATATCTGCCCGGGAAGACTGATCATCCTTACTATTAATTATAAATGTGTTTTTACTTTCAGGATCAAAATCTACCATAGCTACATTATCCAGACTCTTAAGACTGGTAATAACTGAGTCCCTTGATTCCGGATTACCGATTTGAACCCTTAGTACCTCCTGACCCTGCGCCCTCTTCCTTAACATATCTGCAGTACCGTCTGCTACAATTTTACCATTATTGATTATTAATATCCTGTCACACGTTGCTTCGACTTCAGGGAGAATGTGCGTACTTAAAATTACAGTTTTCTGTTTTCCGAGATGTCGTATAAGCTTTCTTATCTCAACAATCTGGTTTGGATCTAATCCTGATGTCGGTTCATCAAGTATAAGAATTTCAGGGTCGTGAATCATAGCCTGGGCTAAACCGACCCTCTGTTTGTAACCTTTAGAAAGCTCACCAATTTTTTTATGCTTTTCAACATTTAATCCGCATACATGTACCATTTCACCAATTCTATCCGATACTTTCTCTTTTGGAACATTCTGAAGCTCAGCTACAAATTCCAAATACTCCAGTACAGGCATATCATTGTACAGTGGATTGTTTTCCGGCAGGTAACCAATTCTCTTTTTTATTTCTTCCTGGTTCTCAAGTATTGAAAGATCATTTACCTTTACATCACCATCATTAGGGGCCATATAACAGGTAATGATTTTCATTGTTGTGGTTTTACCCGCACCATTGGGACCAAGAAAACCTAGTATCTCACCTGTTTCAACTTCAAAAGAAATGTTATCGACTGCTCTCTGTGCCCCAAATTTTTTTGTTAGATTATTGACCGTTATGCTCATAGATTAAATTTGAAATAATAACACGTTGAATAGTGAATTAAAATATTGTATAAAAAATTAGTAATTGTAATGGTTTCGTAACTATGAAAAAATTTTGCCCTGATTTTCTTCAGAAATAGTTTGATTTCAACCTAATTAGACTTTATCTTAAACGTAGTTCGTGTGTCAAAAAGAAATTACTATCATATTCGAATTTACACATAAAGGTGTTATATGAAATATTTTGACGGGTTACTAATTTTTTTGTTCCTTATATTTTTTCAATGCGAAAGTTACTCACTTCCACGCTTTGCTACAAAACAAAAAGATAAATGTATAGATTGTCATTACAATCCTACAGGAGGAATCATAAGAAATGAAAGCGGATTTTATTACGGACAAAATATCCTGAGTATGATATCCCCCAGATCTGATGAAATTACATTATCGCCAAAGTTGAATGATAATATATCTATTGGAATGGACTTAAGAGGTCAATTTCTTTATTCTCAGGAAAAAAGCCGGACTGATTTCCAGAGAATGGAAGGTTCAATTTATACCAATATCAATCTTTCAAAAAAAATTAATATTATTACAAATTATGATTTTGTAAACCAGCACTGGGAGGCTTTTGGTGTTGCAAGAATACTCCCGAACAACAGCTACATTAAAGGTGGATCGTTCCAACCATATTATGGAATAAGAATAGACGACCATACTGCTTACACGAGAGGTGGTGATTTTGCATTGTTATTCATTAACGGCGCAAGACAGGGATTAATATATGATCCTTTGTACACGGAAGCCGGTGTTGAATTAGGTGTTTATGTATCCAATCTGATATTTTTTACATCCAGTGTTGGAACAAACCTGTACAACAGAACCTTAACAAAGGATCCCTCCTATACTGCCCGATTAGAAATAACTCCTTCTATCGGTAAGGTTGGACTACTCTTAGGAGGTTCTTATGCTAAAGCCGATGCACCAAGGAATACAAACTTTTATGGAGGATTTGCCGGGATAGGATATGACAGGTTTTCTTTGTTAGGTGAATTCGATCGGGCAAATGATCTTAGAGCACCCGGCTTGAAATCTAATGTTTATATGGCACAGGCTTCCTACGTAATTTTTGTGGGCCTAGAAGCATTAGTGAGGTACGATCGCTTCGATCCTAATATAAATGTTAGCGATGATGATATCTCACACTTAATTGTGGGCTTCGAGTTTATACCTTATAGTTTTATAGAAATACGGCCGCAATACAGATTTATTCTCGAGCATCCGAGCGTTGATAATGATGCTGTAGTGATACAAATGCATTTTTGGTATTAATCACTCGATAGATTTTATTTCCTTGTAGTGATCGATGTACTTTTCTTCGTCGTGCAGGTATTCTATTAAATCCTCTTTGTAGGGAGTTAACAAATGTTTCGTCCACCTGATATACCTGCTACCCCATTGAGACAACCTTTTAGATTCTTTGATACATTCATCATTGAAGTTTTCTGTAGGAATTATTTTATTAATCAAACCAATTTTTAAAGCTTTCTCAGCACTTATTTCGCCACCGCTAAAAATGTATTCGGAAGCTTTGCCTATACCAATATATTTCGGAAGAAGAAATGGTAAAGCACCACCAGCATGAATTCCATATTTTATATGCGAAAATGAAATTCTCATATCTTCCGTTCCGAATCTGAAGTTTGATGCCAGGCTTGCTCCGAAAAACGGAGTTGCAATTGTTCCGTTTAATCCACTTACCACTAATTTTCTAAAACCTATAGTCGAACGAATAAAACTGTTGAGAATATTAATTTCTTTGGATCTTACAAGTATCAAATCGTGTTCGGAAAGGATCTTCCCCTCGCCTGCTTTAATCTCTTTACCAATTATTTCAGTAACGAATACATCATATGCGGCATTTCCTAGACAGCCTTTTTCGTTAAGTATCAGAATTACATTAATTTCTTCTTTTTCAGAAATAAGATCGAACCAATCGAGGATTTTCCTGCTTATGTCCATATCGACCAGGCTGAAAAATGCATTACTTTTAATCTTGATTACAGCTATGCTTTCATCTGTCCAAACTTTGAAAGCTTCATTTTCAAATTCAATTGAAATCTGCTCTTTCATAATTCTTCCCTAAATATATTTTTAATACTACAAACTTTATAAAAATAGAGGTGAGATTAAAGAAAGAGTAATGTATTAATTATGAAAAGCGTCACATTTCTGCAACGCTTTTTTTTCCGTGGGCCCACCAGGACTCGAACCTGGGACCCTTTGATTATGAGTCAAATGCTCTAACCAACTGAGCTATGGGCCCTGAATTTTAGTGAACAAAAATAATATTATTACCCCGGTTATGCAATATCAGATAGTTCCACTTATTTCTTCAATTCAGATTGGATTCTACGAATAGTTAACGGTGCTGATCCTTCAAAATGATTATTCACATAAGCGAATATATCAACCTCCTTCCTTTGAATTTCTTTAATCAGTTTAACAAGTTTCAAAATCTCACCACTACGGTCAATATAGATTTTATCCCAATTTTCTTTTGAAATTTTTTCGATGCCTGTACGATCCGTTCCATGCAACCTAAGGACTGTAAAGTTTTTGATAAATTTTTTATACTTGTTATATATCTCGGCTACAGGAGGCATAAAGTAACCCTCAAGAAATACATGCGCCATATTCAGATCATTTATAAAACTGAAGTAGTTTTCGTTTAAATAGTTTGGATTCCTTATCTCGACTGCTAAAGGAATTTCCAGGCCGTTTAATTGTGAATGGAATTGTTTAAATCTTGTTTGAAATACATTCAGGGATTTCATTTTTTGTTTATTGAGGTATTCAAATTGAAAAATCAAGCAAGCTGTTTTTTTATTTATTGATTTTATGGATGATATAAATTCGTTAAATAGTTCAACAGATAAAAAATAAGGATTTGGAACCAGAGGTTCTTTTTTATTGCGATTATAAAAATGAGTGAGAGTTAATGAATTCGGGACTTTAATTGTAAAAAGAAAATCA
>JAJDNK010000264.1 GCA_022340715.1 bacterium BMS3Abin03
TCAATATCTCTGGAGGAAACATCATTCCCAACACAGTATCCGATAATTTCACTTTTGTTATTAATAATAAGTGTTAATTCTGATTCCGGAACATTCCAGGTTGTATCTTTTCTAATTCTGATATTGTCATTATTTCCAACAGTTCGCCAGCCAATTGATTTGAAGAAGAGCTCCGGTCGTTTTGCATTATAAACTTTGGTATAAACATCCTTAATTTCTGTCTCAGCCTCGCGCGCATCGCGACTTAGAGCATAAGTAACACCGGCAGCCCATACTTCCTGATCGGATTCGATAGGAGCTAGAAATGAATCGTTTGCCGTTTCTTTTGTCTGGAGTGACTTAAGAAAATTAACTATGGAATCTTTAGGTAACTGTAAAAGAAGCTTTAGACTAAACTCCCCAGGCAACAAATATCCATCTAAAGCCCATCTTTGATTTTGATCATATTGATGTCTTGTTAAATACATTTATTGTTCCATCTGTTTTTCAGAGATAAACGGGTATTTTTTATGGAAAAAATTCTACTACCATTATACTTAATCTATTAATATAAAATAAATAATTGTAATTGGTAAAATAATTCTGATTTACAAAAATGAAAGGGTCAAAACCGAATAAAATTGTTTTGATCATTTTTATATTAATAACGATAATTACTCTCTTTGAAGAAAATTCACCCACCATAATTATGTCGAAAGAAGAATTGGAAAAAACGGGAAAAATTAAACTATTATGAAAGACTTGAATTTCATTATACATCAAGACATTGAAATTTAAAAATAAAAAACCCCACTATGCTCTTATAAAAGAGAAAATTAAGTGGGGTTAATTTTGCTTTAAGCTATAGTTATATCTTTATCTAAGTAAACATCCTGTATAGTGTTCAGAAGTTTTACTCCTTCGCTCATTGGTCTCTGGAAAGCTTTACGACCGGAAATTAATCCCATACCACCGGCACGCTTATTAATTACAGCAGTCTTCGCAGCCTCGGCAAAATCATTTTCACCGGAAGCACCGCCGCTGTTGATCAGTCCTGCTCTCCCCATGTAATTATTAATAACCTGGTAACGGCAAAGATCGATTGGATGATCAGTGGTTAGTTCTTCGTAGACTTTTTTATGTGTTTTACCGAATTTGATTGCTGTATACCCACCATTATTTTCCGGTAGTTTTTGTTTTATAATGTCAGCTTCAATGGTTACGCCAAGATGATTTGCCTGACCCGTAAGATCAGCAGAAACGTGATAATCTTTATCTTTTTTAAATTCCGGATTACGAAGATAACACCAAAGTACAGTTGCCATTCCCATCTCATGAGCATATTGAAACGCCTGGCTTACTTCTACTATCTGTCGGGAGCTTTCTTCGGAACCGAAATAAATGGTTGCACCAACTGCAGCTGCTCCCATATCGTAAGCTTGTTCAACACTTGCAAACATGATCTGATCAAATTTATTTGGGTAGGTAAGTAATTCGTTATGATTGATCTTAACAATGTATGGAATTTTGTAAGCATATTTTCTTGCTGTCATTCCCAGCACACCCAGGGTTGAAGCAACAGCATTACATCCACCTTCAACTGCAAGTTTTACAATATTTTCCGGATCAAAATAAACAGGGTTAGGTGCAAATGAAGCGCCAGCGGAATGTTCAATCCCCTGGTCTACAGGAAGTATTGAAACATAACCCGAACCTGCTAATCTGCCGGTGTTTAATATCCACGTAAGGTTTTTAAGTACACTTATATTACGGTCTGTCTGGGTAAATATTCTTTCTACGGAATCCGGACCGGGAAGATTCAACTGATCTTTGGGAAATTTAGCTTTATAACTCAGCAATGAATCTGCTTCTTTACCTAACAATTCTTTTATCTTAGATGACATCTTTTCTCCCTGAGAATTAATTGTGACAATAATTAATATTAATTAGAATTTTAAAAATAAGCTTTCAGGGATTTGCAAGCAATTTACTTAGGGAGAAAAATCAGAAATGTGAATTATTTTCCATATGATTGAATATATTTACAGCATGATAAAGGGAATTTTCTATGAACCATTTTCCGGTTTTCATACCTCCACAGATTACACCTGCTAAGTATAGTCCTTCAATATTTGTTTCAAATGTGGTTTCGTCGAATTTTGGTATTAGGTTGTCATCATTTGAAATTTCCAGGCCAATATTTCTCAGGAAATCATAATTAGGATGATAGCCTGTCATCGCAAAAACAAAATCGTTTTCGATAGTTATCAAACCTTTTGGGATTCTAATATCAACTTCTTTATCCCTGATCTCAATTACTTCGGAGTTGAAGTGTGCTTTTATGCCACCCTCTTTAATTCGGTTTTCTATATCCGGTCTAACCCAGTACTTTACACCTTCCTTCAGTTTATCTTCCCTGATTACCATTGTTACTTCCGATTGTCTTCGATAAGTTTCCAATGCAACATCAACGGCGGAATTACCGGCACCGATAACGATAAGCTTTAAATACGCATAAGGGTGTGCCTCATCAAAATAATGCTTTACCTTCGGTAAGTCTTCACCCGGAATATTTAATAAATTTGGTTCATCAAAAAATCCCGTGGCAATGATGATGTTTCGTGCTTTGTAGTTTTGCTTTATGGTTTGCAGAACAAATACATCATTCTCTTTTTTAATATTTGTAACTTCTTCATACGTATGAACATTTAGTTTCCATGCATCAGCTGCTCTTCTGTAATACTCTAATGCTTCTCTTCTATTTGGTTTATCGCCATGAGAAACAAAAGGTACTTCGCCAATTTCCAGTCTGTCGGAGGTTGAAAAGAAAGTCATATTCGTTGGATAGTGAAACAGGGAGTTTACCAGACATCCTTTCTCAAGAATTAAATAGGAAATATTTCTTTTTTTTGCTTCTATTCCGCAAGATAAACCAATTGGACCGGCACCTATAATAATAACATCGAAATTTTTCATACTTGAATTGTTTTTGATGAATATGACATGCAAATTTAATTAATTCGGTTGGTTAACTGAAAGGCAGAATAAGGTTATAAAAAAAGAGCGGCTGAATGAACCGCTCTTTCATTAAAAATATTTACGTGGGGATTAAGGAATTATTTCTATCAATGCACTTGTAACAGTTCTGTCTCTGTCATCAAGCAGAAAAACCCTGTAGAAACCGGGATCTTCAAATTCCATATCACTTTCATCGTTACGTGAGAAGTAAATATACTTCATATCTGGCTGTACATTAAAATCAAATTTCTTGTAATACTCAAAATCTCCGGTGCGGAAGTTGTACTTGTCATACTGAATGGAAACGTCATCTAAGTTCAAAGCATAATCTGACTTTACCATTACAGTAATATAACCTGTTGTAAACCTGTCGCTTACTCCTTCCTCACCATTTCTTCCATACTTTTCACAGAAATATAGAACAGGTTCATTTTGTGCGAGTACGGATACATTCATCCCGATGAATGTAAACAACAGAGCAAACAGAAAGAATAAATGAGATTTTTTCATTTAGCTGACTCCTTTTGTTGATAGATATTTTAATGATACCATTAAAAATTGTACCAAAAATTTTACCTCAAATAACTTATTTTTTAATGCAATTTAGCTGCTATTAATAGTGATAGAGTTAAATTTACTAGCAGGCAGGCAATAGAGAACATAAAGTAAAAGTAAATTGCATCCTTACTTCAAAATAAAAATATAAAGTTATTTATTCAATCTTTCCACAGTATATGGCTGTGAATGCAAAATGCAATTTTTGCCAAATAAAAATCAAGTGCTCCAGTAATTTTTTATATTTGACCTTATTAATTATTTATATTTGTTTATTAATCAAAATAAGAATTTTTTACTATCTGAAATATTTTGGGAGTAATCTGAAAATTTGAATGTAGAGCATATTTGTTTTGATCTAGATGGTACTCTTGTCCAATCGAGTAAAACCATTTATAAGGCGACATTAAAAACATTACTTGAACTAAATATCGCAACCGGTTTACCGGAAGATAAATTTAATGAAATGATAGGGCTGCATTTCATCGATATCTTTAATGAACTTAAAATAACTGTGCCGGATTTTGAGGAGTTCATCGGCATTTATAAAGAAGTTTATTTTGATTTTATTGAAGACTCAAATCTGTATCCCTTTGTTGAAGAAACGCTTTCCTTATTAAAAGAAAAAAACAATACTAAGGTATCATTACTTACCACAAAATCGCAGGATCAGGCGGATCGGATTGTGAGATATTTTCATCTTCACAGGTATTTTGATTTTGTAATGGGAAGACGTGAGGGTATAGCTCATAAACCTTCAGCAGAACCCCTTTTGTTTGTGTGTGAGCAATTGAATGTAAAATCTAAAAGTTCCATGATAGTAGGAGATACTGAACTCGATATTTTATGTGGTAAAAATTCCGGTGCAATTACCTGCGGAGTAACATATGGTTATAGAACTAAAGAAAATCTGAAAGGATACGATCCGGATTATCTTTTAGACAGTTTAGACAAATTTAATTCTATATTAGAGTAGAATCTCAGTAACTCTATGTTTTAAATATAAAAGCCAGTTTATAACGAGTTAAATTCCAGTATTATTGCAAAACAAATTTTATTGGTATCGTCATTTTTACATTCACAGGTCTTCCTCTCTGCTTACCAGGCTTGAATTTTGTCTGACGAACCGCTTCTAAGGATATTTCATCCAGCCCGCCGCCAATTCCTCTTACTACTGTTGCGTTGATAACATTTCCTTCTTTGTCTATTGCGGCTTCAATTATAACTGTTCCTGTAATCCCCGCTATTTTAGCTATTTCTGTATAATGGATTTTTTCCCAGATTGATTTCAATCCTCCTATCGGCTCTGGTAGTTGATCCGGGACGAGATAGAATTTTTCATCAGTTTCATCAACTTTATGAAGATTTGGACGGTCTCCTACTGGCGAAACATCTGCATCTATATCAAGGTCTGTATTTGGTAAAATTACATCATCAGGAGTCTCATCCAAACTTGCCTCAATGATCTTTGGAGGTTTTGGTAATTCAGGAGGTTTATTTCTCTGAACAGTGTTAGCGGTGATTTCAACATGAATTGTATCTTGTGGTTGAATTTTTGTTTCCGACGTTTTGCTATTTTTAGGAGAAAATTTAAATGCTGCTATCATCATTGCAATAGAGAAGATGAAGCTTATCTTAATGTAAATTCCATAATTTGCTCTCAGATCGGCTTTGGGATTTTTTATGGCTGGCATGGCTGACTCCTCGTATTTTGTTAGCTGATATATATCTTCAACTACAAGCCAACAGGTTTGTTCCCGGAAATGCGAACTACACTACTTTATTATGAACTTATAAACCTCCGCCGAAAACCTCGGTCAGTTCAATCTCATAGTTGTTAGGATCCTTAATATAAATGGAATTTGATTTTTCCCACTGTACAGGTCCACTATACAAAACCGGGATATTCATTTCAGAACATTTTTGCATTACATCAGCAAAGTTTTCTATATGGAGTCCAAAGTGATAAAATCCGTTTTTTTCGTAACCTTTAAAATCAGGAGACTCATATAAACAAAGTTTTACCTTATCATTTCCGATTATTTTTGACTCATCTTCCGGCTGATTTTTAAGAACTGAGAAGCCAAATAATTTGCTGTAGAAATCCACAGATTCGTTAAGGTTCCTAACCTGAAGATTCAGGTGGTCAATTCCCGATGTTTTTAATTTCATCCTTACTTCCGATTAAATAATTCAATAAAAATAGTTCTTTGTGATAAATTAGATACCTTTCTGCAATATTTATGTAATAATAATCACATAGATTTCACCATCGAACTTATTTTGTGGCCAATTTTCCCCTTTATAAAATTGTTATCTTTTAATAAATGGAATACTATTAAGAAAAAAAGTTTTGCGGGCATTTAAATTATTAACTGTTGTACTTCACCTTGCCGGATAATGGATTTTTTAGCCATAAATCATTTATAGTCGAATAACAAATAACAATAAATACTTTTAGGAGCATCATATGAAAAGAGAAATTTATTTTACAATTACTATCCTGGCGTTTGTTTTTGTGCCGGTTACTATCTTTTCGCAATCTGTCTACGTAATTGAGGCTACAAATTTTGAATTCACGCCAAAAAATATAACAGTGGAAATAGGGGATACTGTTAGATGGAAAAATGTAGAGGGCAATCATAATGTTGTTGCCGATGATGGCAGTTTTACGAGTGGAAGCGCATCTACAAGTTCATGGGTATATGATCATGTTTTTACTTCTGCCGGAGAGAATCCATACTATTGTGTAAATCATGGCAGTGCCGGTGGAAACGGTATGGCTGGTAATGTTACTGTTGAAGTTCCGACAGGAGTAGCTAAACAGAATGGTTTAATTAATAATTTTAAACTTGAGCAAAACTATCCTAATCCATTTAATCCGAGTACAAAAATTAATTGGCAGTCTCCGGCAGGTGGAAGGCAAACTCTGAAAATTTTTGATGTGGTAGGAAATGAAATTGCAACACTTATTGATGAAGTTAAACCTGCAGGTGAATATCAGGTTGAGTTTGATGGTTCTGGATTAGCGAG
>JAJDNK010000166.1 GCA_022340715.1 bacterium BMS3Abin03
GTAAGAACACCGGTGAATTCATTCCGCAGTTTTTTATACTGACCAAACAGGTAACCAATCTCTCTTCCGCCAACTCCGATATCACCTGCAGGTACATCTGTGTTCGGTCCTATATGACGGAACAATTCAGCCATAAATGCCTGGCAAAATCTCATAATTTTAAGATCGCTTTTTCCTTTGGGATCGAAATCGGATCCGCCTTTACCACCGCCCATCGGAAGAGTAGTTAAACTGTTTTTAAATACCTGCTCGAATGCAAGGAACTTTAGTATGCCGAGATTTACAGATGGGTGAAATCTTAAACCGCCCTTGTAAGGCCCGATTGCAGAATTCATCTCTATCCTGTAACCGATATTTATCTGTACATCTCCTTGATCGTCTACCCAGGGAACACGGAAAATAATTACTCTTTCAGGTTCAAGTATTCTTTCAAGAATTTTTGCTGTTTTGTATTCTGGATGTCTTTCAAGAACGAGAGTTAGTGATTCCGCAACTTCTTCTACTGCCTGGTGAAATTCCGGCTCAGCAGGATGCTTTGCCTTTACTTCTGCCATTAGACCTTTTACGTAATCAGACATGAGGTTTCTCCAATTTTGTGGAAGATATTTTAGTAATAATTTTAATTCTAAATAGAATTTACGGCGGTAATTAGTAAGTGGGTGTAATTATTTGTATGAAAGCTTTGTAATAAATTTTATTACAAATTTACTAAGCTCAATAAGGACGAATTTACATTAAATCCTGAAATATTCTATTTCATTCCAGGTTTTAGAATCACTCCTTTATTCTTTTGTCCGTTAATTTTAACTGAAAACGGTTCTGTAAAGCTTATATGCCTGGTAAACTGATGCTCTTCATCAGCTGGCTGGTTTAATAACCAATCCCAGTCTATGTAACCAATTTTTTGGAACGAATTTACAGTGAAATATCCAATTTTAAACGAAGTAATATTCTGAAAAAAGTGAGAACCCTGCGAAGGAGTAACATTAAAATCCATAAATCCTGATTCAACTATAGCAACTGCTCCTGAGATCTGATCCCATGTAACGGGAATTCCCAGCCACGGATCGAGACTGCCCCATCTACCGACACCTATAAGCACATAAGGTTTTCCTTCCTCAAGCAATTTTGAATTTAGCTGGCTAACCTCTTTGGCTACATCTTTGCTTTTGCCCCTGTCGAATTTGTTTATATCGACTACAACCAGATCGTGTATATTTTCTGTTGCACCGTTGCCCAATACTTTATCGCTATGACAAATCAGATCTTTATCTTCAAACTCGTCAACAGAAAGTTCCTCCTTTTCAGTACTAATTACGAGTGGACGCATCTGAAGCATAGCAAACTCTTTAGGTTTACCAGCAGATACATCTAAGTTCACGGCAAATTCAATTTCTATGGGTGAGCCCATTCCCCATGAGCCAAGTCCCAAAAGAAGATTGAGTATTTCAGCAAGTGGAAAAATATTATGCTTTAGTACAGGAGCAAATGTAACGAACCTCATTCCTTCCCTGGAAATCCCATCGTATACAGCGTCATTTTCAGGTGAATAGGTTGAACCAACAGCAAACAAGGTACCTTCTTTCTCTGCAACAGAAAGATTATATATTTTTACGTGTGCATCTGAAACCGTATCTAAATTTTTGTCCTCTTTCTCAGAGAGATCGAGCGCATAAAAATTCTGCTGTGCGTTTTTAATAGTCTCCTTTGTAGAAAAAAACTGGAGAAGATGTTTTGGAAAACGCGGGCAAAAACGCACCGTAGATCCACCTTCTACAACAGTTTTGCCCAGACCAAGTGCGACAAGAGCAATTCCATCATCTGATTTCTGTGGAGGAACGGGATAAAAATTATATGATTTCGCAACGCCGGCAAAATTGGGATAGAACTTACCATTTCTTGCTACACCAACCAATCTTTGAACAATCACCGCCATTTTTTCTTCTTCAAGTCTGTATGCGGTTACTTTCATGTAATCTTTAGCTTTCTTATGATAGGTTGAGGCATAAACGCATCTTATCATCAATATTAATTCATTAAGACGGACCTGTTTATCTTCACTGCTGTTTGATATCATGTAAGTTTGATAAACTCCCGCAAAAGGCTGAAACTGCGAATCTTCCAGAAGGCTTGATGAACGAACAGCCAAAGGTTCTGTTACCAGGTCGAGAAAATCAGAAAGCTTATTTATTACACTTTGTGGAAAGTAAGGGGCTTCGATAAATCGTTTGGTGATCTTCAGATCGTCAGACTCATTTATAGCAAAAATATCAAGATCGTTTTCACGCATAAAATTATCAAAAGCATCTGTACCAATAACAACGGCGGAGGGAACCGAGACTGTTATACCCTTGAATAACGATCCGACATTGTAGTTTGCTATCAAAGAATTGATGAATCCTAAACCCCGGGCTTTTCCACCCAATGAACCACCCCCGATTCTCGCAAAGCTTCGGAACGGATCAAAGGTTTCCTTATTAAAATCTGAAATTACTCCACGCTGCCTGTCTCCAAGATAATTGTTAAGCTCGGTAATAAGCTCTTCCCTCAAAGAAGCTGTAGATTTAAAGTCGGATACTTTTCTTGGTCTAAGTTGATGAGCCAGCCAGAATTCGGTTCGGGCTTTAAGCCATTTTGAAAAATGATTCCCCTCGGCGTGATATAAAAGGCAATCATCGGAAATCTCTTTTAATCTCTCCGCAAGCTGTTTAAGGTTTGAAGCCCTTGCAACTTCATGTTCGTCAGAAGTTTTAAAAACAAAATCCCCGAACCCAAAATTGTTCATCATGAATTTTCGAAGATCATGCAGAAGACGAGGTGAATTTTTTAACAGGTAAGAAGCATCGACTCTCTTTGCTTTCTCTGCAATTGTAGGGTCGCTGGTTTGTATTAGTATAGGTATATCTTTGTGTTCGGCCTTAACGGCGGCTGCAAGTTCCAGTCCTGCTTCAGGATCACGCACACCATACTTTTTAAAATTATTGTCTATGATTATACCAAGAACATATTCCTTATATTTTACGAAATACTCCCACGCTTCTTCGTAAGTGGTGCACAGAAGAATTTTCGGTCTTGCTCTCATTCTTAAATAACGATGCGTTGTGTTTACACCTTCACCAATCAATCGCTGGGACTGCTTAAAAATTTCAGTGTAGATCAGGGGAAGGTATGATGAGTAAAATCTCACATTATCTTCCACAAGAATTATTACCTGTACACCGATGTTTTGTGTATCGCTTTCAACATTAATCATATCTTCCTGGCATTTTATCATACCGATAAGCAGATGATAATCACCAACCCAGATAAAAATTCTTGAGAACACTGAGGCATCATACTTTAACATTAATTCTTTTCGTTCACGGTTATCATAAGCAAGAAGCATAATAGGCGTATCTATTCCTGCATTCTTTACTTCTCTCGCAAACACAGTAGGATGCATATCTTCAATGTGTAACGTTGTAATTATAAGATCGAATTCATTTTTATCTTTAAGAAGATCAAGTGCTTCCTGCCCGGTTGTTACGTGACGTATTTCCGGTGCCTGGCTGAGATTCAAATTCTGGTATTCATCACGCAACAGTTCATACAATCTTCCGTCTTCCTCAAATAAATAGTTGTCATAGATGCTTGATACGAGAAGTATCTCACGAATTTTGTAGCGCATCAGCTTCTGGAATTTTTTTATCCTGGCGCTGAATACACTTTCTAAACTGTAATGCTTTAACTGGTCTAAAGTTGTCTGACTGTTTGTTATGTTATTATTAGTTGCCATAAAAAATTCATTTCTCTTTACGTTTTAAAAATATAGAAAAAGGAAGATTAATAGCAGGGAGGAAGTAGAAGAAGGAGTTAGGAGACAGAAATCAGAATTCTGAGATTATCACTAAATACAAGGTTCTAATCGGTTGCTAATTTCTTTTCTCTTTAATTTTGAAGTAGTAAATTGAAAGGGATCGATCTTCATTGACTTCTTAAAATCACGATTAAAGTTGAATCTACTTTCTTAATTCCCTTCAATTCTTGTACCGGGGAAAGCAAACATGATTTAACATCCTGTATAGCAATTGCGCAGTTTCCTACTTTTTAGTATTACTGATGAATATCGACACTAGAACCTGTTCTGGCACTTTCAAAAACAGCATCGATTACTTTCATATTCGCAAGAGCATCTTCGAG
>JAJDNK010000299.1 GCA_022340715.1 bacterium BMS3Abin03
AAAAAACATTTACTTTTCTTAATGATAATCCCAGAAACCAGGCGACGTTTTTCAGCACAACTCCATTTGAGGATTTTACTGGATTAACCGACGACATTAAAGGTACTGCAACATTTAATGTTTCAGATATTTCAACTCTTAAAGGATCATTTGTTGTTACCGTCGCTTCAATGAAAACTGGGATAGCTTTAAGGGATAAGGATATGAAAAGTGAAGAATGGCTGGATGCAGAAGAATATCCTGAAATTACTTTTACAATCAAAAAAGTAAGTGCTATTAAAACAACTGAAGACAATAAGCTGCAGGCAGAGGTAACAGGTGATTTTACAGTTCATGGCGTAACAAAAGACATTGTAACCGATGCAACGATGACATATCTTGATGAAAATGAAAAAACCAGAGCAGTTGCACCGGGAGATCTTTTAGGCGTAGAAGCAAAATTTACAATAACATTATCCGACTACGATGTTGATAACATTGTTCTTGGCCGGAAAGTATCCGATAAAATCGACGTAACGGTTAATTTAGTAGGATCGAGTGGAAAGTAGAAAAACAATAAGATTTTATTGAAAGCGGACTGCAAATTGGTTGTCCGCTTTTTTTATTTATAAATGTTATCACGCACCGTGGGATTTTTAAGAATTCCTATAGGAATTCAAGGTTTGTAGAAAGGAAATAATCCGACCGAAATAGGAACACCAGAGGTGTTCAATGTTTAAATGACATTTGGAAAATACGGCAATAAATTGTTTGTTCAGTTTTATTAATATTTATTTGCGGGAAAATAATTTTATACATTAGTTTCGATTTTTATTTAATATGCCTATGAATAAAACGATTACAGTTTTCGGAAGCTCAAAGCCAAAGCCCTATGAGGAGCAATATAAAATAGCATATAAACTTGGCATTATGCTGGGAGAGAAAGGATTTAATGTATGCAACGGCGGTTTTTTTGGAATTATGGAAGCTGTTTCAAAGGGTGCTGTTGAATCCGGTACAGAAGCAATAGGAGTTACAATTAATACCTGGGGATTGACAGGAAATAAATACTTAACAAAAGAAATTAAGTGCGTAACATTATTAGAAAGAGTAAACAAACTGATTGAGTTGGGTGATGCTTTTATTATTCTGCAAGGTGGAACTGGCACACTTCTCGAATTAGCTGCTGTCTGGGAATTTTCAAACAAAGAATTTATCGATCATAAATCAATTCTATGTCATTCGTCTATGTGGAAGAAAATAGTCGATGTTATGAATATCCAAATGAAATCTGAAGGAAGAAATACAAACCTGGTAAAAGCATTTGATTCAACGGAAGAAATCGTAATTTATCTTGCTAAAAATTTAGCCGACTAAAATTTCAATTAAGGATGAAGAATTAGTTTAAATGAAGGTCACATACAAAATAAAAATATGGCAGGCATTTATAACAGTTTATTCAACTATTATCGCAATTTACGTTCCCGTTAATATTGTACTGAATATATTTCCTGATGCTCAGTTAAAATACTTTGAATGGCTGACAACTATTGTTTTCATCGCTGATATTTTCATTAATTATTTCAAACCTTCTTCTGAAATTTTACTTCATAGTGAAATAAAAAATGCAAAGATGCGATATTTAAAAACCTGGTTTCCTGCAGATCTTCTTGCGGCAATCCCCTTTTCATTACTTCTGGCAAATCCTGTTTTCGGATTAATAAGATTATTTAAAATTACCAGCGTTTTACGGTTTATGCATATTTTACGTCAGCGAGCTGTTCAATTCGGTGATTACCTGCTTCTCATATTTTTTGTTTTCTGGTTATTGCTGCTGTCTCATTGGTTGTCTTGTGGCTGGATATTTCTTCGCGGAATTGATCCGGGAACTGATTTGATGACGAATTATTTAAATTCTTTATACTGGGTTATTGAAACACTCACAACCGTTGGTTATGGCGAAACAATTCCCTCCACAAATGCTCAGCAGATTTATACAATATTTATTATGCTTGCGGGTGTTGGCGTTTACGGCTTAATAATCGGCAATGTTGCAAATCTTTTATCGAAAAGAAATCCAGCCCGCGCACAGTATTTTAATAATCTAGATCAGCTTAAAGTTTTTGTCAATTACAGGAAAATTCCACCATCACTTCAGAAAAAAATAAGTGATTATTATACGTATATCTGGAAGAAGAAACTTGGTTTCGATGAATCCGTGTTTTTATCAGGTTTACCTCACGGATTGCAAAGTGAGGTTTCTGTTCATCTTAAAAGAGAAATACTTGAGAAAATACCTTTATTCCGTGGTGTAAGTGATAACTTTTTAAGAGAGGTATCACTACATATGCGTCCTCAGGTTTGTGTTCCCGGAGAAAGAGTATTTTCAGAAGGTGAACAGGGTAATGAGATGTATTTTATAATCCGGGGAAAGTTGCAGATTTTTCTAAACAAAAAAGTGGTTTCAACTCTTACAGATGGCGATTTCTTTGGTGAGATAGCTCTTTTCACAGATCAGAAAAGAACAGCCACAGTTAAAAGTATATCATATAGTGATCTTTACAGGTTAGACAAAGAACTTTTTGAAGAAGTATTACGCAGGTATCCTAAAATTGCCAACCACATAAGAAAAATAGCTGAAGAGAGAATGACAGAAAATAAAAATAATAATGCAGCGGATTAAATCATATTATGGAAAAAGATTCTTAAGACCCGTTGTTATTAAAGTTACAACAGCTCCGGCAATTAAAACTCCATAAAAAATATTCGGAACGGCTTTCTTAAAAGGAATTCCGAAAAGCCAAGCAGCCAATGCTCCTGTCCATGCTCCAGTGTTCGGTAATGGAATAGCAACAAAAATTATTAAAGCAAGATCACCATACTTTTCAATTTTATCCTTTGTCTTTTTTCTTGTCCGTTCAAACAGCCATGTTAAAATTTTGTTCATTAATTTTGATTTAACCATCAGCCATTGTGATATCTTCGGGAAAAGCCATAGTATTAACATCGGTGGAATCATATTTCCTATAACGGATACAAAAAAAACGACCCATATTGGTTGATGGAAAACAGTTAATCCTAACGGGATAGATGCTCTGAGCTCTCCAATGGGAGTTAAGGATGTTAAAAAAATTTTTAATACTTCGGTAAGATTATCCATAAATTTCTGTTAAATGCTCGCCGAATATAACCATTTCCTTTTAATTTCACTTTATCAATTATTGATTGAAACCGAAAGAAATTAATGATTTTTTAACAAATCGCTAAAAAGAAGTTTTCAAAAATTTCTTAATATGACTTCGGAAGAGTACAAAATCTATTTATTTCTCAGTCAGGTTCAAAACTAAAATAAATGTGTCATTATGCAACAAGATTTTAAGTTGATAATTGATGATTGTTTGGAAATGGGAATATTTGCTAAATAGTCGCTATTGGTACGATTCCTGCAATAATAATGCATAATTAGAGCTTATTAATTTAAAATTTCATAACTCATCAAGGGTAAAATCATTGAATACTGATTCACAAGCTGATTTGAGAAAAGAAACCGTAAAAGAACACTTCACAGATAATGCTGCCTACTGGGATGAGTTATATAATGAAGATTTTGCAGTCAACCGGTTTTACAGTCACGAAATTAAAAGTCGTAAAGAAGTAGTATTTGATCTTTACGAAAAGAATACCAACGGAAAACCAATTAAGGCGATTGATGTTGGCTGTGGTGCGGGTCATTATGTATCAGAATTGAAAAAGCGTGGTGTTAATATTTTCGGAAGCGATATTTCGAAAAAGATGATTGAGGTTACGAAATTTAATAATACCAAAGAACAGCTTAATACAGATAAATTTTTATGCGCAGATTGCCAATCGTTGCCTTTTTCTGATAATTCTTTTGATGTTGTTTTTTGTATTGGAGTACTTTCATATGTATCTGATGAACTTGCTATCTTCAAAGAACTCAAACGTATCGTAAAAAAAGATGGACTGATTATTTTTAATGTTCCGAACTTGTTAAAACTAAGGAATGTTTTAGATCCTTACTACTATATCTTTAAATTTTGGAGTTATGCAGGAATTAAAATAAAGAAACTTTTTACGGGCAAGGAACTGGTTGTAAAGGTGCTTGATGCAAGTACAATGGATGCACCTCAGAACAGGTATAGTATAAAACAAATATTGAATTTTTTGAGTAAAGCGGGATTGAAAAGCATGGATATTAAAGGTTATGCATATGGACCTTTAAGATTTTGGCGGAAGGATATCCTGCCGGACTTACAAGCCGTAAAGCTAAGTTCAGGAATTGAAAAGTTAGCAAACCTGAGACTACTGAGATTTATAAATAAGTTTGCAGTGGGTTGGGTATTTACGTCTCGAGTACTTAATTAAATAAGCAGTACAACTGTTTAACCAGCAAACTCTTAACGTAAAAATCTGATCTTCAACAAAATCAAATTAATATTTAATTAAATGTCTCTTAATAATAGGATAATAATTTTTAGTGATATTGACTTATGAAATAATAAGTTATATGCCTTCATTTTTTAATAACCAAACAAGTAGAGATTCCAAATGAACAACAAAGTAATCGTTATAGGGTGTAAAGCCGGTGGTCTTGGTGTAATACGCTCCTTCTCTGATAAGCCTGTAGATATAATTGCTTTAACCTATGACGATTTTGATTATGCGCATAAATCCCGTTATGTAAATAAATGGTTTAAAGTTCCGCATCCCGCTAATGATCAGCAAAATTTTATTCAATTACTTTTAGAAAAAGGTCCAGAGTGGAACAATGCAATGATATTCGATACCGAAGATGATGTGGCGGTGGCCATTTCAAAATACAAAAGTGAACTGACTAAATACTACAAAATTGTTACCGCAAACTGGGATATGATGAAAACGTTCATGGAAAAAAAGTATGCCTGGGAATTATGCTTAAAAAGCGGCGTACCTCATCCATCCAACTTCTTACCAAAAAATGAAGAGGAATTTAAAAAGGTCAGAAATGAAGTAAAGTTGCCATGTATCTTCAAACCTGTAAGAGGATATGAATTTGTTGAGAAGTTCAAAAGGAAAAATTTTGAAGTTTACACATTCGATCAATATGATAAATATTCTGAGTTATGCCTTAAAGAAAATCAGGAAGTAATGGTACAGGAAATAGTTCCCGGTTCGGATTCGAATATCTTTAAATGTATGACTTACATTAATTCTAAAAACGAAATTAGTGGAATGTTTTTCTATAATAAGATCAGGCAAAATCCACCAAGATTCGGGGTTCACAGAGTATCGATAAGTGCAGGCAGAAATCCCGTTGTTGAAGATCTATTCAGAAAGCTTTTAAATGCTTCCGGCTATAAAGGTTTCTGCACAGTAGAATTCAAAAAAGATTTAAGAGACGGTCTGTTTAAATTCATCGAAGTAAATGTTAGAATGCCAAGAATGATAAGTATATCTACTGCTGCCGAAGTTAACTTCCCCTGGATAATTTATCAGGACTTGGTTAACGATGAACAAATGCAGTTTGCTGATTACAAAGAAAACCTATATTGGATAGAAATTAATTCGGATATATATAATTCTTTGTTCAGGTTTTATAAGGAAAATTTTTCGCCTATTGAGTATTTGAAACCTTACTTTTCAAAAAATAAAACATTTGCAATATTCGACAGGAAAGATATTGCCCCTTACACATACCAGACAAGCAAACTTCCGCGTGTACTTTTTGGTAAGGGGTAATTCACATTTTCTTTTAAAATTCCAGATAGACTTCTACTTTTGATTTTTGTCAATAATATTATTCTTTATTAATAAGTGGAAAATTATTTGCTGTGTCCACTTAACTTTTCCCTCAAAATTATCTTCTTTGAAACCACTTTTAGTATAAATCAAATCCCAGAATTATTTAACTTTGCCAATCTTTTATTGAATATATTTTTGAAGGAGAACTATGGAATTTACCAGAAGCGCAGGCATTTTATTGCATCCTACCTCACTACCCGGTAAATACGGAATTGGTGATCTTGGTAATGAAGCATTTAAGTTTATTGATTTTCTAAAGGATGCGGGTCAAACACTGTGGCAGGTTTTTCCACTCGGACCGACCGGCTATGGCGATTCTCCGTATCAATGCTTTTCTGCATTTGCAGGTAATCCTCTTTTAATAAGTCCCGATAAATTAAAGGAGGAAGGCTTCCTATCTAAAAAAGATCTGGCTAAGCTTCCGGAATCAACACCACAAAAAATTGATTATGGAAAGGCTATTGAATACAAGAAGGCTCTTCATCGAAAAGCATATAATAATTTTGTGAATGATTCTAAAAAATTAGAAAAAGAATTTGATGAATTTTGTCTCCAGCATAAAACCTGGCTTGATGATTATGCGTTATTTATTTCAGCTAAAGAATATCATAACGGAGATGCATGGAGTAACTGGGATAAGGAACTAGTTCTTCGTACAGAAGAAGCAATTAAAAAATTGAATGAAAAACTTAAGGATGACATTCGTTACCACAAATTTGTTCAGTTCATTTTCTTCAGGCAGTGGAAAGCCGTACGTAAATATGCTAACGAAAACGGGATAAAGATAATCGGCGATATGCCGATATTTATAGCATATGACAGTGTAGATCTTTGGGCACACAAAGAACTTTTTACCGTTGATGAAGAAGGAAAATTGACTTTTGTTGCAGGTGTACCGCCAGATTACTTCAGTGCTACCGGGCAGCTTTGGGGCAATCCGCTCTATAAATGGAAAGAAATGGAGAAGGATGAATTTTTATGGTGGCGAAAAAGATTTGAGAACCTACTTGGATTAGTTGATATAATCAGGATTGATCACTTTAGAGGATTTGAAGCATATTGGAAAATTCCCGGCGATGCTGAAACGGCAATTGACGGGAAATGGGTAAAAGCACCCGGAGAAAAACTTTTCCTTACTTTAAAAAAATATCTTGGCGATCTTCCGATTCTTGCGGAAGACCTGGGTGTTATCACTCAACAGGTTGAAGATCTGAGGGACCAATTTAACTTTCCCGGGATGAAGGTTCTGCAGTTTGCTTTCGGTAAAGGAATGGAAAATAAATTTCTTCCCCACAATTATATCCCAAACTGTGTGGTTTACACCGGAACTCACGATAACGACACGACAAGAGCTTACTTCGAAAAAGAGAAAAAAAATGGTGGTGATATATTTACACACCTTCAGAAATATCTCAATTATTACGGGGATAATGTTGTTTTCGAACTAATAAGATTAGCATATTCATCGGTTGCGGTATTTGTGGTTATCCCGATGCAGGATATATTAAATCTTGGCGGTGAAGCAAGAATGAATTTCCCGAGTACACTTGGTGGAAACTGGACATGGCGGTTTACCTGGGACCAGGTCGAAAAGGAATTATCGAAGCATTATAAAGATCTGACTTTATTATATGATCGTCCGCCAGGAGAAATGCCGGAAAAAGAAGAAATAATAACGGTTGATGAATAATTGTTTAATCTAATAAAGTTGAGTGCATTATTTTTTCCGAATCCATTCCCGGTTTTCTGAATCAAACGAAAGTAAATTTTTCATAATTAACCGGAGAAACGAATTGAAAAGATTAATGATTTTAAGTTCGCTGATCGCTCTTATGTTTATTTCCTGCGGAAACAAGCAAACATCTGACGATCTAAACTGGACAACAGATCTGGGAAAAGCTGTTCAACAGGCTAAAACAGAAAACAAAGCCGTGCTTGTTAACTTCACCGGCTCCGATTGGTGCCAGTGGTGTTTCAAGTTAAGTGGTGAAGTTTTTTCTACCGATGAGTTTAAAGAATACGCCGATAATAATCTTATATTAGTTAAAGTAGATTTCCCCCAAAATATCGAGCAAACATATCAGACTAAAATGTACAACCAATCGTTAGCGCAAAAATTCGGTGTCCAGGGATTTCCTACGGTTATAATTATTAATAGTAAGGGAGTCCCGGTTGCAAAAACCGGTTACCAGTCGGGTGGTCCTGTTAAGTATATTAATCAAATTAAAGGATTTTTGGGAAGTTAACTTAAGGGATAGATATATGCCAGATTTCAGAAATCTGGCATATATCTGTTCCCAGTAAAATCTTTTGTGGCTTATTTCAATAACAACATTTTCTTCGTTTCTTTAAAATCCCCATCTTTTAGTTGATAATAATAAACCCCGCTTGGCAAATTTTCCCCTTTAAACTCTACCTCATAATTTCCTGCCGGTTTGTATTCATCAACTAAGGTTGCTACTTCTTTTCCCAGAATATCATAAACTTTTATAGTAATAAACCCCTCCTTTAGCCTCCCCTTTATTAAAAGGGAGGATTTAGGTGGGATTTTGATTGAATATTTAATTTTCGTTGAAGGATTAAACGGATTCGGATAATTCTGGTAAAGAATATGTTGATCGGGCTGGTTATTTCTGTCATCAGAAACATCTGTAACAATGTTAACTGTTTTACTTTTCATAATAAAAGGGATATTAGGAAGTGCATCATACATTTCTACAAAATGATTTATATCAGGTTCGTTTACTGTTCTTAAACTATCGATTGACCGTGGTTTTGCAGTTTGAAAACAAAGTTCTACAGTTGCGGTTAAATTACCAGTCGGTTTCGGAAATTTGTATGTTATATAGTCGGAACCGGTTCCTTCAGCAGAACCATCTTTGTTAAAATCAGGATCGTCCAATGCATTGCCATAAACTTGTGTTGTATCGTAGCTGATATGAGTAGAAGTAAAACCTTTCGGAGGAATGCGGTTATCTTTTAGAAACTCAGCTGCACGAAGCAGTCTGAAAGTCATATTACCATCAACATCTGCAAATACACTTTCATAAACCTGCACTTGATTTTGTGAGGTTATAGTTTGATAATGAGGTTCATAAATAGGTTCGTAATTAATAATATATCCTTTATCATTCCATTTACCCGACTCAAAAATTGTAGCACCGGTATTATCTTCTGCTTTCAAGTGTACCCAGATTCTTCTGAAGGGAATTCCGGTTGGAAGTTTATGACCTGTTTTGTTTTCTATCTTAACCTTAATGACTACTGAATCATTTTCAACCCACGATTGAGTTGAAAGATCAACTGCTTTTTCAGTAAGCTGGTATTCTACCCTGGCAATCGAAGAATCAAAGTGATGAGGTTCTGCTGTTAAGCCGAGAGTATCCATATTGTCCTTCAGCATTCTAAGCATGAATGTATTTCCACCGACAAAAGAATGTAGCCAGAATGGCGTTCTTTCAACAGAATACCCAGGAGGAAATGTGGTTATAATCATCGGGTCGTAAATCTTCGCCATATGGCAATCCTGGCATTTTATACCCTCTGTTGGATAAGTACTGTTTTTCCATTCCAAATAAGTAGTTTGTTCCGGAAAATTTCCCGAAACATTTCCTTTGTTATCTTCAGTAGGAGTAAACAAAGTATGGCATGTAGCACAAAGCTCTGATTGATCCAGGTAAGGACCGTAACCGACTCCATAATCGACAAAGCTCCACATATATCGGGTGTCAGGATCCTCGTAGGGACCATAAATATTTCTTTCATTTGTTATAAGGTAACCTCCTGTGTAAGATTGGGGGCTACCGAAGTTGTCCGGTTTTATCTGGTGGCAAATTGTACAGCTAACGCCATCATTAGCAAGGCGGTCGGTTCTAAGTGAATCCATTAAATATTTTCCTTCTCCATCATAAATAGCCTGAGTAAAACCTATCGGTGCATGACATTTCGTACAAGTGGATTCAATAGTATCTTTTAAAGAAGGTAAAAAGTGAACTTCATTTGAAACCTGCGCACGCCAGTATGGATCTTTGCTCGAATTGCCCATCATTGTTGAGCGCCACAGAGTGATGGGTGAAACATCTACACCATTCCACCTTAATATTGTACTGTCGGTTATGGCTTCATGGCAAGTCTGACAATTGCCCGATCCTGAGAACAAGGGACTGTTATCATAAGGAAGATTGTATTGTGCATTGGTTAATGATATAGAACCAACCATCATTAGAAACACAAAACAGCAGAATTTCTTCATTAATTTCTCCTTGGAGTAATCTTTATAAACTTAGGTGTGAATGAATTTTCTTTTTTTAATATAAAGATTTCTTTGCCAAGTCGAAATATTTCACTCCTATTAATTAATTTATTAATGACAGTATTTGCATGGATAATCAAACTCCATGCAAATGGAAGTGAATTCCATGCGCTTAAGATACAATTACTAAGCTTGTAATTGCTTATGATTAAAAAACTTAGCCAAAATTGGCACATTGGTATAATTGTTTAATACAAAAAGCAAAACAAAGGAGAAGAAATGAGAATGGTTAATAAAAATAAATTATCAATATCAAATAAAAGGAGTATTGAAATGAAAAAGCAAAACTTCACAAAGAGGTTTTTCATCGTTTTGCTACTACCTGCAGTTCTGGCTTTTTTTGCAGCTTGTCAAGATGAAATGACTGTTGAGCCGCAGGATTCCGGCGAACCAACAACAGATCAGGGAGCACTTGAAAAACTTGTTGACCAGGATTCTTCACTAACATCGTTTGAAGAAAATTACAACGAAGATGGACCGATGGATTATATGGGAAAAATTACCGAAGCTATATATCCATTCAGGGTTGGTCATAAGATGAGGCTTATAAACAAAAATCTTAGTGTCGAATACAATTATACTATTGCTGTTGGAACTCTTACTTCAACATTTGAAGGTATACTCTTTATCTCCGGTTCGTATGATTCTCTTAGTGTGGAGCCCGATACTCTTGTCGAAAAACCTTTCACGTCCGTTATCACACGAAAAATAATCTTTAAGAAAATAGCTAACACCGATCATCCGTTCCGTAACTGGATATTAATTGCCATTTCTCTTCCCGAAGGAGGTACACAATCTTCTAATATAGATATCACTAACCTAACTATCTTTTTACCAAACGGAGATTCACTGGTTATTAAATCCCCAAATGAATATTATTTCAAGAGATGGCAAGGATGGTGGAGACAGATTCCGATTTTACGAAGAGGCGAATCAGTAAAACTCAGAGTAGAATTATTTAGTGCTTATGAAGATGAAGACTTTGTAACACTAACTTACGGAGCCGATAGGTTTGGTCATCATAGAGCAAAAAGAAGATTTGAACTTATATCCTCAATACCTACAGGTGATGGTTATGTTAAAGTATATGAGCAAACATACGCCTCGCATCAGTTCCCGGGATACTATCATGCAGTTATTAACGCTACTCCTAAGCAGTTTATTTATGATGATGCAACACCTGTTGAAACAGAATCGTGGGGTGTGCCATATTTTGTACTTTTTTAAGCTGACTTGATTCCACGATCATCTCCTCTCCAAGTTCCCCTTCCATAGCGACAGGAAGGTGAACTATTCTTGAGGAGATATAATTAATTATGTGTTTGATTAAATAATTGTCCCACTATAATTTGCCGTAAAAGAGATGAGAAAGTTTATAAGTTATATAGTAATTGCATTAACCGGCTTAATTATTTTAAGTTGTGATAAGCCTGCACCAACCGAACTTGTTGACGATTCTGTTAATGAATCAGCAGAATATCAGGTTCTAAGTAAAGATGTTAATGATGAATACTACAGCAACGGAGGCGATACAACCGGAGTAACACAGGATCTGACCGGCTTGCCAAATTTAATTTCTCTTTCCGGGATAAAGATAACGGATATTCACGGATTTACTATAAATTATTCTTTCGGACAAACAATAATTTTTGACAGAACAAAACCTGTTTATGATTCGCATATGAGATTGCTTGCTTATCAGACCATTACTCCCGGTACAATTATAATAGCTAATACAAGGGCAAGTGAAGTCCCATTTAAAATTCGATACAGGGACAATGGC
>JAJDNK010000300.1 GCA_022340715.1 bacterium BMS3Abin03
GAGGGTGATTATATCTGGGTGGGAACTTTCGGAGGATTGGTTAAATTGAATAAAAAAAATAACGATGCGATATTCTTCAACAGCTGTAATTCTGAGTTACCCAACAATATAATAAGAGCAATTTATATCGATTCAGACAAAACTAAGTGGATAGGAACTTGGGGAGGTTTGGCAATATTTGCCGATACCAACTGGACTATATATAATAAAACAAATTCAGGGTTATCTTCTGATTTAATCACAGCGATTGTAACCGATTCCAGCGGTAGTAAGTGGATGTCGACTTATGGTGGTGGTTTTGTCAAATATGATGGAACAGATTGGACTGTCTTTAATAGTTCTAATTCTCCATTGCCAAGTAATTATCTATCGTCATTAGTTTTTGATTCAGCGTGGAATTTATGGTTATCAGGCGATGGCGGAGTAATTATATATGATGGAACAGACTGGACTATATATAATACATCAAATTCAGGAATGCCAGATGACGGTAGTAATTGCGTAGCAATAGACGCTAACAATATAAAATGGATTGGTACATATGAAGGATTGGTTAGGTTCGATGGAATAGAATGGGAAGTATTTAATACTTCAAATTCCGGTTTGTCTGATAATGAAGTATTTTGGATTACTATAGATAAAAATGAAAACAAATGGATTGGAACACTAAGGGGTGGAGTAACTAAGTTTGATGGTGCATACTGGACAATATACAACACATCAACATCTGAGCTACCATATGATGAAGCCTGGCCAATTATTATAGATACGGAAGGAAATAAATGGATTGGAACCTATGGAGGAGGTTTGTTAAAATTCGATGATGTAAACTGGACCAGTTATAATACATCCAATTCAGGTACGGGTAACTTAATCAGATCAATGACAAAGGATAAAAATGGGAATTTATGGATAGGCAGTGACTACACTTTACCATCATTAGCCAGATTTGATGGAGAGAATTGGTTAAAGTATGCCCCCTTCAATTCAGGTTTGCCGGAAGCTCAATTGAACACAATTACTACTGATATTAACAATAATGTATGGATAGGTACAATTAGTGCTCTTGTAAAATTTGATGGTACTAATTGGGAGCTATACACAACTGCAAATTCCGGGTTACCAAATAATTATATTCATTCATTATTATCAGACATTGAAGGAAATTTATGGATAGGAACAAAAATGGGTGGACTGGCAAAATATGATGGAACCGGATGGACTGTATATAATACTTCTAATTCAGGAATACCTGAAAATACAGTGTTATCTCTTGCAATTGACTACCAAATGAATATTTGGATAGGTACAAAAGCCAGAGGTCTCGCAAAATTTGACGGATCAAGCTGGACAGTATTCAATAAAACAAATTCGGGTTTGCCGGATAATGAGATTAATACAATCTGTATAGATATAGAGGATAATAAATGGATAGGTACAAAATTAGGTGGTGTCGCTAAATTCAATGATGCAGATTGGACAGTGTTTAATTCATTGAATTCGGATTTAACTAATGACAATGTAAAATCGGTAGCCTTTGATTCGGATGGCAATGTGTGGATAGGCACTTATGGTAGCGGAGTATTTAGATATGATAATTCAAATTGGAGCAATATAAATCGGTATAACTCTTTATTGACAAGTGATTTTGTAAATTCAATAATCATAGATAACAATGATAATAAGTTTTTCGGTACTGAGGGTGGAGGTCTGATAATTTACAATGAAGATGGAATTGTTATTAGTGTTGATGAAAAACAGAAGACAATTCCCGATGGATACTTGTTATCTCAGAACTACCCCAATCCATTCAATCCCTCGACAACAATAAAGTATCAAATTCCAGCCTCCCTAAATCCCTCCAAAGGAGGGACTTCTGTAGGAACTTCATTTATGAAGTTCGTTAAATTAAAAGTTTACGATATCCTTGGTAATGAAGTTGCTACCCTTGTAAATGGAATTCAATCTCCTGGAGAATATGAAATAAAATTTGATGCTTCCGATTTGGCAACAGGGGTTTACATTTACAGGTTAAATGTTAATGATTTTGTTTCCGTGAAGAAGATGTTGTTAGTGAAGTAAGATTTATCTTTCTTAAGTGAGACTCATCTCTGAGATGAGTCTCACATTACTTGCTTTCATTTCTCAAAAATATTTCCCACACCAAGAAAGTAATTAGGATCGAGTGATTTTTATATAGATACTACATAATTGTAACTTTACAGTTATTACCAACAAAAAATTGTTGCTTCTGTCAATTAATATTTATAAGTTTCTGATGTAAATATTCTCTACTTCTTGGGGAGAGGCTTAAGTGAGTATTTCAATTCTTATTCTATCCGAAGTTCCTCTTCCTGAGTTTAGCAGTAATAATAATAGCGGGAATCTCAGAGGAGAAGAAATGGAATAACATACCTATATCACTAAGGGCTTACTTCGCACAGTAAGTGTAAATTTTTTTCTTAGCAAACCTAATGAGATTCTCTATTTATAAATTTATTAAAAAGGAGGATAAAATGTTGAATCGAATTATTTATGCAGCATCATTTATTCTATTCTTGTTGGTATTTCTAAGCTGTCAGGAAAACACCAATGAGCCTAATATGAAAGTAGATAATGTTGACAAAGCATTAAAAGAAGTTCAGAGAGATCCTGCAACAGAGGTTCATGGTATAGTCTATAAATTATATAGTCCAGCCAGTGATGTAATAGTCAAGTTGTATAAAGGTGAAACCTTGCTAGATCAGGATACAACGGACGAATATGGATACTATGAGATTGGTGTATGTTGTCAGCATCAAGGAACTGGTACATATACTGTATTAGCAAGAAAAGACTATAAAGGTCAAATTTGGGTAGATGCAGAAAGTTTTTATTGGAGTCAGCAATCCGGGCCATATGACTTCGAAATTGATCTGCATTTAAATTTAGTTAAATAATAACCGTACAAATATCAAGATTAAATGCCTTTCTTGTAGTAGACAAAGTTCTATTTTGAATAAATTACAGAAATAAAAATATTATAAATTATCAAGTAATTATGGATTAAATAACTATAAAAAGTTATTAGGAATGACATTGAAAAACGGACTTTAGCGTACAGCTATTAATTGTAATTATATAGTATTTCATCTTGGTATATTTTGTACTATTCAAGGGAGGAAGGCTTTTCAAAATGAAAAATATTATAATAATTTTATTTTTATTATTCAACGTAGGCATCACTGCGCAAGCTCCTGATTGGATAAATTACACAGGTGGTGACGAGATAATGGCACTCGCAGAAGAGGGTGATTATATCTGGGTGGGAACTTTCGGAGGATTGGTTAAATTGAATAAAAAAAATAACGATGCGATATTCTTCAACAGCTGTAATTCTGAGTTACCCAACAATATAATAAGAGCAATTTATATCGATTCAGACAAA
>JAJDNK010000174.1 GCA_022340715.1 bacterium BMS3Abin03
CGTTACTTTCAAATCTGTATATATAAATACCGCTGGGTAAGCCTGAAGCATTTATTTCTGCATTATAAAATCCAGGTTCATATTTTCCTTCAGTTACAGTTAAAACCTTTTCACCTAAGATTGTATAAATATTTATTTTCAATTCTGTTGTTTTCAGAACCGTGAACAGTATATTCGTAGCTGAATTGAATGGATTTGGATAATTTTGAAATAATTCAAATGACTTAGGAGTTATTGATACCTCAATTGAATCTGAGTATTTATATTGCCCGTCGTTATCTATTTGTTTCAACCTGTACTCAAAATTACTTCCTCCGTTTATGATTGTGTCTATGTACCTATAGCTTCTAGGTGAATTGCTGTTGCCGTAGCCCTCTACAAATGCTATACCTTTCCAGTTTTTACTTCCGGAAGCTTTTCGTTCTATTTCAAATCCGTAATTGTTGACCTCAGTGGCTGTTTCCCAGTTAAGAAACACTTTATTCAAAATTGTCTTAGCCATAAAAGTTATTAATTCAACTGGAAACGGAGGCGTATATTGAGAGATTAGTTCTATTCCTTCACCAGTACCCAAATTTCTGGAATATAATTTATCTACAGGATTATTCCAATGTTCATGTGTACCTAAACTTCCTATAAAGGTACCGTCATTTTCCGGATCATATTGAATTCCTGTTGGCCAATTGCTGCTACTGGCAGCCTGATGAAGATAATCGTCTACTCCATCCATTTGAACATAAGTTCCGGATCCATCTCCGGACGGGCGGCTTGATGTAAATTCACTCCTTAAAAAATCATAACCAACCGATTCTATCGCTACAGGGTCAAGTGATAGAAAAATTGAAGACATCCAGTCATTATTAAATGGTTCCATGAAAAACTTTTTAGGATAACTATTTGCCTGATCGGAGCTCCACAAAGCATCCATCAGGTAGAGAAGGTTCTTTCCTCCAGTTAATTCATGTCCCATTAAATCAACTGTTACCCTGTATTTACCATATCCTGGCTCAGTAACTCCATTTTCCATTTGATTTGGCGCTGGTAATCCGCAGTGTAAATGTACTGCACTGCTTCGTGTATTTGAACCGAAATGATTTTTTGCAAACATAGTAACACCAGCCCGT
Source organism: bacterium BMS3Abin03 (assembly GCA_022340715.1). Classification (GTDB taxonomy): domain Bacteria; phylum Bacteroidota; class Ignavibacteria; order Ignavibacteriales; family Ignavibacteriaceae; genus BMS3ABIN03. The sequence continues at coordinate 1,125 of JAJDNK010000174.1, forward strand.
CTATGTCCTTTTAACATAGGTATATTTAGAATATACTCTGCTTCTTCAAAAATAGTATAAAGATAATCCTGAGTTACCGGAGAACCTGCATAGGCATCAGAAAAATTTCCTGTTCTAAGTTTGGCCCCTCGGTCTGAATAATAAATTTTTGCAGTGGTACTTGCTGTAAATTTTTCTCTTCCTAAGGTGCTGTAATTATAATCCATATAATGAACATTTGGAAACTCACTGTGCCACATATCATAACAATGTTTGTAGATATGTTTCATCGGATCCCCGATATATATTTTGTCTTGGGGTACTTCAACCACATTAACCAATTGTCGTAATACTGCCAGTACTATTTGTGGAGAAGTTTCAGACATCCCGTAATTAGAATTATTCACTACTGAAAGATCAGAAGGATTAAAATTACCAGACCAGGAGCTCGTTGCATTTATCTTAATGAAGATTTTTTCAGTGTTACTATAACCAACGGCGCCCTTACCTTTGTTATTATTATAGAATGAAAAAATAGCTTGCCATGCAGCCAAGTCTGTTGTTTGATCCGTTAATCCTTTTAATCCGTTAGATAACATTACGTCTATTACGGATTGGTTATTATTTTCGGATAAGAACCATCCATGGCCATACTGATTAGGGATGCAGTTTTCATTTGTTGCATCTGGTTCATGTTCCCAAACAACTCTGCCGGGAAAAATTCCTTTAGCAGTACCAATTGGTTGGTTTGGGTCTTCAAGTACTGATTGGTTGTATGCAAATACATCGTGATCCGTACGTAAAAATGTTGAAAAGCTTACTAAAATTCCTAAGAACAAAAATATCGTATAAAGAAGAGTTCTTGATTCGATGAAATACTTTTTTGCTTTTTTGAATAACAAAAAAGATGAAATTAATCCTAGTATATAAATCACAAATGAGGATGCTAATGGTGCGGCTGCGCGCATACAAGGGTAGGTAGCCCTGCTTGGCTTTGGAATAACACGAATCAGGAACCATATTAATGCTGTAAAGCCAACAATTGGAAAGATTAGCTTTGATAATAATTGCTTCATGTGTCTTCTCCACGAAAAAAGCTTGAGCATAATATAATATTAATTATTTAATATTATACTACCTGATTCTATTTTATCAAAACAATCTTTTTAGTCTAAACATTGTTTCCATTTTTCAACTTATAGAAATATATGCCACTGGTTAGTTTTGATCTGTTAAATTCAACCTCATAAGTGCCTGTCGAATTTTCATCATTAACAATTGTTGCCAATTCATTTTCGGGAATGTCATAAACTTCAAGGTTCCGAACATACATCTCAGGAAAGATATAGGGAGGTTAGTAGTGTATATTTATTTTTTTATTAAAATGGCAGGATATGAAAATGTAAAGGAAAAGAATTATTTAATTGTATTCATTTATTCTTATAGAAATGTTCAAAACTTTCTTTGATTTCATTAGTATGAATAAAGTGATTTCCTTAATATCAGAGTTTTCTACAAAGAAAATTATTTTATACAACAATATTTAATAAGTAAAAATGTAATACTAAGTCTAATTTTTACGACGGTTTATCAATCTTCTGATGGGAGTTTTAATTAGTTAATATTTACTCCCATCAGATTTTCAATGTATTTCCTATATATAATTATTTATTACGGTACATGTCTGTCTGAATTTTGTAACGATTAATTATTTAAGATAAATCATCTTCTTTGTATTTGTGAATTCGTTACTTTCTAATCTGTATATATAAATACCACTGGGTAAACCTGAAGCATCCATTTTCACTTTATAAAATCCGGGTTCATATTTTCCTTCAGTTACAGTTAAAACCTTTTCGCCTAAGATTGTATAAACATTTATTTTTAGTTCTGTTGTTTTCGGCACTGTGAACTGTATATTCGTAGCTGGATTAAATGGGTTTGGATAATTTTGTAATAACTCGAAAGACCCGGGAGTTATTGATACCTCAATTGAATCCGAGTATTTATATTGTCCGTTGTTATCTATTTGTTTCAAACGATACTCAAACTTACTTCCTCCGGTTATAGTTTTGTCTATGTACCTGTAGCTTCTGGGTGAGTTGCTGTTTCCATAGCCCTCTACGAATGCTATTCTTTTCCAGTCTTCACTTTCCGAAGTTTTTCTTTCTATTTCAAATCCGTAATTGTTTACTTCAGTAGCTGTTTCCCAATTAAGAGAGATTTTATTCAGATTAGTTGATGCTGTAAATGAAATTAATTCAACAGGTAATGCCACATTAGAAAAACTAACTACAGCAGTACCTTGTGATATGAAAGTACCATCCCCGGTTGAATAATTCGCAGTATAATCTGAGATTTCCTCTGATGTCGAAGATATCCAGAATTTATATTCTATCGTGTGCCCTGTAGTGAAACCGTCAATTTCTGATGTAGTTGGATCGTCTGCTGAA
>JAJDNK010000178.1 GCA_022340715.1 bacterium BMS3Abin03
ATCACGACAATCATTTCACAATACACTTGTTTGCAATATAGTTAAAATTATTCGCCTGTTCTTTAATTCACTTCTTATTTTTATATAAAAAGTCCATACTTGGAGTTTCTACATGTATAAATCATAATCCAGACAAAAGGACTATTAATTACTTGCCAATTATTAACTAACCGTTGCTTCTCAGGACTAAATTTTTCAAGTTGATAATTAGCTTAGAAGTTCTTTTGAGACGGAATAGTCACAAATAAACAGAGGAGAAAATAATGGAAACAAATCTTATTGAACGCAGAGACTTTATAAAAAAAGTTTTAAGTGGAGTTGCATTCCTATCACTCGACTGGCAGGCTTTCCCAAAAGGTTTTGGCAACCTTCTAAATGAGAACGAATACGATGCAATAATTATAGGTTCGGGTTTAGGAGGACTTAGTTGTGCTGCAGCATTTGCAAGACAGGGATTTAAACCATTACTAATTGAGCAGCACTATAAAGTCGGAGGTTATGCAACTACTTTTATGCGTCCCGGGGGATATGAATTTGATGTGTCGCTACACTCCACAACTATTGGAGAGAGAAACGGTATTCACAATCTGATTCCGGGATACCCGGAAATAGAAGATGTAGAATTTGAACCACACCCGAATCTTTACAGGGTAATATTCCCGGATTATGATATTAAAGTTCCTCAAAAGAATATTACAGCATATATAAATAAACTGATAGAATTATTCCCGGATGAAAAAAACGGCATTGATGGAATATTCGAAGATATGGAAGGTATAACAAATGATATAGAAAAATATTCTGCTGCTGGCGGTAAAGTTGATATGAACACCTTCGCAAATGATTTTCCATACTTAGTTAAAGGATTCAATCGCACGTGGGGAAGTCTTGTAGACGCAAGAATAACTAATTCAAAACTTAAAGCAATTGTTTCATCGTTGTGGGGATACTACGGTTTACCGCCCTCTAAACTTTCACCGTATTATTACGCTATGCCCACTTTTGGATACTTAAAGAACGGAGGATATTATCCAAGGGGAAAATCACAGAAAATAAGTGATGCCTTTGAGAAGTTTATTGAAGAACAAGGTGGCAAGGTGATGATCAAAAGCAGGGTTGAAAAAATATTGACCAAAGATAATACGGCTTACGGTGTAGTGACGGATGATGGCAAAGAATACACTGCGAAAGTTGTTATTTCTAATGCTAACACATTCGATACTTTTAATAAAATGTTAGATGATAAGGGTGCACTGAAAGATTATTTGGAGAGAATGGAAAACCTGAGTGTAAGTCTTTCAAGTTTCCAGGTTTTTCTTGGTCTTAAAAAAGACCTGGTTAAAGAAACCGGTGTCACCGATACTGAAATATTTTACAATACCAGCTATGATCCTGATGCTGATTATGAATCAATGAAAAAAGCCGATTTGGACAATGGGGGTTATGCGGTCACGCTATATGATAATGTTTATAGAGGATATTCTCCCAAAGGGAAAAACACTCTTAACATCTTAACATTGCAAGGATTTGATCACTGGGGAAAATACAAGGATGATTATTTTAAGGATAATAAGGATGAGTACAACAAAGAAAAAGAAAGGATGGCTGATATTCTGATCGACAAAACTGAAAAAACTCTCCTTCCCGGATTGAGAGATGCAATTGAAGTTAAGGAGATCGGTACTCCATTAACAAACATAAGATACACGAGCAATTATAAAGGAGCTATTTATGGATTCGATCAAACACTTGATAACAGCGGTAGTACAAGGCTTGATCATTCGACACCGATAAAAAATCTTTACCTGTCCGGTGCATGGACAAAACCCGGTCATGGTTACGGTGGTGTTATTTACAGTGGTCTGCAATGTTTTGGTGAGATTATGAAAGAATGGGGATAAGATTTGTGTTGAAAACTTACAATAACCTCATAATAAAGGCTCTGTAGATTTTTTTTATCCTTATCGTAGCAATAGGGAAAATTTAATGCCTGCGCAAATTCCAAAGTACAGGCATCTTTGTTTTAAATAATTGAAAAGAATCTTGTGAATTTAATAATATAAAGAATATGCTCAGGTTATAAAATTTAAAAACTCACCAGTAAATATTAAGCCGGTTCTGGTCACCGATTTTAAATTTCAGGTTACCCTTCTTTTTCTGGATTTTACTTTGAAGTGAATTGTTTTTCTTCTGAACTTTGGCTGCGAGTTCTTTTGTTTTTTTCATTGTTTTGCCTCCTTTTGGTATGTGAATTTATTTCTAATATAAAAAGCCCTGTAATAAAATCAAAGTGATTTATTCAATGGCAATATTATTATTAAACTGGTAGTATTGTAATTCCATCAATAATAAAAGAAGATGCTGGTTATGCCGCATAAAAATATTCCGGGCATTATTATATAATCTTACCTGAGTATTGTAAAATTGCTTCGATTTTTCCTGATCCAGGTGTTTTGATATTTTTTCAATTGTTATATCCTTCTTCCCATATTTCTTGTAATACCCTTTCATTACCAGTGTTTCAAATCCATTTAACAAATCCTCTTCAACATCATTCAAATCATCATTTAATTGAGTACAAACTGCTAATCCCCGAAATGCTGCCAAAAGATCTTTTACCTGGGTTGCTGATAGTTTTTTTCTTTTAAAGATTAATTCGAATATCGTAAAAAGCGGCGCTGCTTTATTTCCAAGTATCTCAACCTGTTCCCATTCAAATGGACATTGTTTCCACCGGTTTGTTTTTTCTACATACTCGACTTCGCAATATTTTGCTGCATTTTTCTTTATGATTTTGAATGTGTTAACTCCGGGAAAAATTTTCATCAATAATTCTTCATATAGATTGATGAACCTGTAACCGAGCACGATTATCTCGCCGCCGAAAAGGTTATGATCCTGATGAAGATCCAGAAGCCTGTACCCGATTGTACCTGAATAAATTGCTTCGGTAAACGCTTTAATTTCTTCCTTATTAAGCTTGAGCTTATTTTCAATTATCCAGAAAATTATGAACGAGGAATAGACCGAAATGGAATTTTCATAAAATTTAACTTCTTTTAATGTTCGAAGCATCTCTACTTCCTGCTTATACTGCCCCAGCTCTTTATCAATAGTTTTATAAACACCTTCCCTGTATTTTTTACGAAGTTCATCAGCAGAAAGTTTTAGTGAAATAGAATTGAAAAATGATTCAAAAATAGAAGATTTATCTGAAATCTCAATTTTTACATCGGAATCGAGTAATTTCTTGTAAGCTAATGTACAATAATCAACAAAATCCATACTTTTGACTAAATATTTTTAATATTTGCATGCCTGAGATTATTAATATTACAATATTAACTGTTAGTTCAAAAGATTGTTATTTCACAATTAAATTATTAGCTTCGAAATCATTCATTTTAATTAGGAGGCATTATGAGATCCTTTTACATAGTGGTTATACTTGTACTCGTTGGCTTTACATTTACTGGGCTTTCACAAGATTATAAAAAAACCGGCGGTTTGGCAAGGTTAACTGGAATGGGTGGCAATATTTATGTAGCGGATCCTTTCTTTACAACCATTAATCCCGCATGGAATTCTGAATATGATAATTTCCTGATGGGTGATCTAGGTTCTAACGCCAGCACTCCTTTTTCTGCAGGAGGATCGGGTCAATACATTTCAGCAAACTTCAGACTGAATAAAAACTGGACTCTTGGTGGTTTGCTTACAAGAAATGATTTTAATGGCTTCTCTATAGCTCTTCTCGATCCAGGAACAAACAATTCACTTGGTTTACCCTTCCCGGGAGTTGTATCAACTGTTAATAATATCGTTGGAGCTGGTACTGTTGTTCCACTTGATAATAATGTTGAAGTGATTGGAACTTATTCTATCGGAAATACTGCAGTAGGTTTAGGAGTTGCATATGCATCTACTTCAAATGACTTTACTCCCGATACCGGGGCTGTTACAGAAGGGACAGCAAGCCAGATTGGTGTCAACCTGGGTATTTTGGCAAATATAACCAGAAGTTTTAAAGTTGATGCAGGAGTTTCGTTCGTTTTACCAAGTGCAACTTTTACACCTCCGACTGGAACTGAAACAAGTGCAAGTCAAACAATTATTTTAGTTAATATAAGAGGTTTCTGGATGCATTCATCTAAAGTTACTGTTGTCCCGGTAATTGCTTTTGCAACTGCTACCGGTTCGTTTGAGACTGGTGGAACATCTACGGACTTGAATTCTTTTACCTCTTTTGCAGCAGGATTAGGAATGAATTACACGGTTAATGATTTTCTATTTGCAGGTGGAATTCTCTTCAATACGAATACATTAACGATACCGGGAAATGCTGCTACATCTACACCAGATTTGGATAATACTGCCATGAACTTTCCGATATGGAACCTTGGAATGGAGTGGAATATGACTGACTGGTTCGTTGCCAGGTTGGGTTATATAGCAATTACCGGCAGAGCAACAGCCCAGGTTAACGGTACTACAGGCATTAACGAATTTGGAACAACTTATTTCCTTCCTACAACAAGAGGATTTACAGTTGGTGTAGGTTTCAGGCTGGGAGATTTTTCTCTTGACGCTACAGTTAATGAAGATGTATTAAGACAAGGATTTAATAATATTGGCGGAGGCGGATCAACCTTTACCTACCTATCCACCTCTTATGCATTACCGTAAGTAATTACAGGCTTCGGATTAAATCCTGTAGTCTTCTATAAGTATTATTTTAATGCCCGTGTTTATTTTACACAGCACGGGCATTTTTATTTCAAGTGAAATATAATCACTAATATTTTATAATCTTATAATTTTTTAATTCTACTGCTTTACCTGAATTGTATTCCCCAATTGTAATGTTATGTACATACAAAACAATCAGGGTAATTTCTTCTTTATATTTTTGTGAAATTAAACCTATAAAACCATTATTAAATACCCAGTAAATTGAGGGACCAATGTACATATTATAATCAGTGGTTTTTATCCAGACAGAATCTGATTCATAACTTATTCCCGTTCTCAGATCCGGTTTACCATAGAGATTTCCCAGGAAATTAAAAAGTGTTGAATAATCTTCTTTAAAATTATCATCTGATATTATCCTGTAAGAACTTTCGATTAACTTATTATTTTTAAAATCATAATCTATTCGTGCATCAAGCCCTGCAATTTTTCCCTTGTACGAAAGAGCTTCAATTCCAAAACCATGAAATGTTTGAAGGTAGTAGGCCGTTTCTTTTTCTTTAACTTCATTTAATGAAGAGTCCCATTTCACACCTCTAAACTCTGGGAGAGTGTGGATTGAATCCTGTAGCATAAAAGCAGTAAGATTAGTAATGGAAGCAGCAGAAATAATAAAAGATAAGATAATCCTTCTGATTATCATTTAAATCATTTCCTTTTTTATACTAAATAATAAAAGAAAAAACAAAGATCAATTATTTTTAAATCCTCTGCGAATTTAAACTATCCGAGAGTTTAATTTTACTTAGCATTTTAAGTTGAAAATAAATTTAACGAATATGTATAATCTTACCTTATAAAGTCAGGATTTGTTGCCTGATAAAATTTTATTTCCTTTTTGTAGATTATAATGTCTATTTGCACAAATGGCACATATTTTGGCTATATTGTAATAATAGATTTCGCCGGGGTGTATTATTTCTGAAATAATTTTTTAACTGAATTCTGGTTTAATTCAGATAAAAACGATTTTTACATAATAATTTAACGGTGGTTGATATGAAATATATTTTCAGAAAGCGAACACTATCACTTCTTTTTTTTATACTCTTTATTTCATGCGGGCATACACTGGCTCAGTTCAACGATTACAAAGCAAAATTCGGTCTTCAGTTGAACGGACTACTTCCCGATACCGAATTCGATAAAGATCTCAGACCTTCCGACGCCGAATTTAAATTTTCTTATCTCGGCAGAGCTTATATAAGATTTGAATTGATCACGAACGTTGTTGAAACCGAGGTTGCCGGAGGATTCGGAAGACTTTCAGGTGTTGATACAAAAAATAAAAACTGGTGGTCGTATATTATCCCGCTCGACCTTAGATTAATCATAAGTCCGTTTGACATGGATGTATGGAATCCTTATGTATACGGCGGAGGCGGTGTAACGTATTTTAAAAACGATAAGAAGCCCTCTATCCCCTCCCCGCAACCGGTTAATGAAAGTGGTTGGACGGGTATAATTCCCGTTGGAGCTGGTGTTGAAATCGGTTTATCAGATGCTTTGATCCTGGATATTTCAGGCGGTTATACATTCACTTTCAGCGATGAAATAAACGGCTACAGTAATAAAGATCTTCCGACTCTTGATGGAAGTAACGATGGTTATTACAACCTGGGTGTTGGTTTGACTCTTGTTAGTGGTTCCGGTTCTTCCGATAATGATAAAGATGGTCTGACAAAACGTGAGGAAAAGGAACTCGGCACTGATCCTGATAATCCTGATTCTGATGAAGATGGATTAAAAGATGGTGCTGAAGTGAAGAAGTATTTTACCAATCCTCTTAATCCGGACACCGACGGGGATGGTCTTAATGATGGAGACGAAGTTAATAAGTATGGTACAAGTCCGGTAAAAGCCGATACCGATCTCGATGATCTTAATGATGGAAAGGAAGTTTTGACTTATAAAACCGATCCGCTGAATTCCGATTCCGACAATGATAAATTATTAGATGGTGAAGAGGTTAATAAGTATAAAACCAATCCGCTCAAAGCCGATAGCGACGGCGATCTGTTAAAGGACGGCGAAGAAGTTGATTTAGGTACAAATCCGCTTAAGCCGGATTCCGATTTTGATGGATTGAATGACGGTGAAGAAGTAAATGTTTACAAAACTGATCCGTTAAACAAAGATACAGACGGCGGAAGTGTTGATGATTTTACAGAAGTTAAACGCGGTACAAATCCACTTGATCCTGAAGATGATATTATTAAGATAAATGTACCTATCGTACTCGAAGGAATTACTTTCGAAACAGGGAAGGCTAATATTACACCTGAATCTGAGAAAGTACTTCAGGGTGCACTTAAAACTCTAAAGACTTATCCTGATATTGTTGTTGAGATAAGCGGACACACAGATGACGTAGGCAGTAAAGCCAGTAATCTGAAACTTTCACAAAGACGCGCCGATGCAGTTAGGTTCTGGCTGATACAAAATGGTATAGATCCGGATAGACTAATTGCAAAAGGTTACGGTGAAGATTTCCCGATTGTACCGAACAATTCTGCCGAAAACAGAAGAATGAACAGAAGGATAGAGTTTAAGAGAATTAAATAAGACGGATGAATTCTTAAGCTCAATTCTGTAAGTTAATATTTCATTCAAATGCCCTTACTGGTTTACAACCGGTGAGGGCATTTTTATTTAGTGCCATTTAACAAAAGAAAACTTTGAAAATTAGCTAATCTATTAGTGCTTTTGTTAAAATCAGGTATTCCCCATAAGTATAAAAATAGCTATATTAAAAGCTGTTAAAGATCGTTTCCATTTTCATTATAATCTATTGTAAGAATCCAAAAACAGCAGAATCATTATCATCTTATTCTGAAACAACGAAGATTTGTTATTCTCATTATAATGTCTGAATAATAATTAAATGTTAATCTTTGATTATTTTTACCGAGGAATGATTTTTGTGCTTTTTGCTTGTTAGAACTAACGTTTTAACCTTTAGTTTAGAGAGGGCAATCAAATTGAATGAATTAACTTCCTGTGTTCTGAGAAATAAAAATTACTACGTGTTAAATATCCATTTGACAAAAATGGATTTATTGTCCAATCAATTAAATTTTATGTGATTCGTTTGGAGAAAAGATGAAAGAATTTAAAATTATTTTTTCTTTGGCATTTTTACTAATACTGCTTATACCGTTAATACACTTTGATACTTGCTCGTTAAAGTATAATTCAATATATGCCCAAACAACAGATGATTGCTCTCAAAAATTAATAAGTGCTGAAGAAGAATATCAATCAGGAAGATGGAACGAATCCATCGAGTTAGTTAAAGGATGCCTGGAAAATTCAGATCTTTCCGTTATTGAAAAAGGTAAAGCATACAGAATTTTGAGCATGATTTATATCGCTATGCATTCAGAAAATGAAGCAAACAATGCCGTAAAAAATCTTCTAATTGTGGACCCTGGTTATAAAATACAGCCAGATAAGGATCCTCCCTCCTTACAGAATTATATTAATAATATGTTGCCAAATTTAATCCCTCAGATCGACGTTATTTCGCCGGAATCTGAAGATCAATATGCAGATGGATTTACAATGTCAGTGGAGGGTTCAAACTTTGTAAATGGATCCAAGGTTATGATTAACGGAAAAGAGAAAGAAACAACTTTTATTAGTGACAATTTACTACAGGCAAAATTCACAGCAAACGATCTGCTATTTGCTGATATATATGCAATCACTGTTTATAGTCCGCTATTAAATGGCAGAGTATCTAATCCAATAAAGTTTGAGGTGGATAAATCATCCTCATTTTCATTTGGAGAATGGTTTGCTCTGGGAACCGTAGTAGCTACTCTTGTGGCTACGGCCATATATTTATTAAAACCTTACCCGGATGCAAAACCTTTACCGGAACCACCAGGAAGGCCTTAAAAAACGAACTAAATATAGTTTAATGAAATATCAATTTTATTAATATCTGCTAAAAAGATGGGAAGAAAATGAAAAAATATTTAATGCTGGTAATGTTTATTACCTCATTTTTAATTAATGATTTAATAGCACAAACATTAACAGTCAACCCATCACTTCAGTTAGTAGAAGACCAATCCGGTCAGACATTATTTATTGTAACATCAGATATAGCTTGGACTGTTATCGATGATGCAGACTGGTTAACGGTCAATCCTTCAAGTGGATTTGGGAATGATACACTGATTGCAACTTTCGACAGGAACTTTTCACGAAGTACAAGAGATGCAACTATAGAAATAAGCGGTGGAGGAATAACAAGAACAGTTATAGTAACACAGGCAGATAGAAATTCCAGTATAGAATTAACGATCGACCCACAAGATAGACCAGTTGAAAATACAGCCGGAAGTACAAAATTTGCCGTTACATCTAATGTTACCTGGATGGTTGGGGATGATGCAGAATGGCTGACTGTAATTCCTCAATTTGGTTTGACCAATGATACACTCATTGCTGATTATTTGGAAAATACAACAACAAGCCAAAGAACAGGTACTATAACTGTAACAGGCGGCGGTATTACCGGTACAGTTACAGTAACACAGGCAGCCGGGCCTTCAATATTAAAAGTAACACCATCAAACCAATCCGTATCGAACGCAGCAGGAAGTACGACATTTACTGTGGAATCTAATATAAACTGGGAGATAAGTGATGATGCAGTCTGGTTAACTGTTAACCCTGCAAGTGGAGATAGTAATGGAACACTTACTGCTAATTATACAGAGAACACAACAACAAGCCAAAGAGAAGGCACGATAACTATAACGGGCAATGGTATTACAAGAACGGTTACTGTAACACAGGATGCTGCACCGGTGAACTTAAGTGTAACACCACTAAACCGGTCAGTAACAAGTGCAACGGGAAACACAACATTTTCAATAGTGTCAAATACAAACTGGTCGGTTAGCGACGATGCAGGATGGCTAACCGTTAATCCGACAAACGGAAATAATAACGGAATACTTACCGCAGATTATACAGAGAACACATCAACAATTCAAAGAACCGGAACAATAACTGTATCAGGAGGCGGAATCACGAGAACAGTTACTGTAACACAAGCAGGGGCATCAGCAATTTTAACGGTAACACCATCGAACCGCTCAGTAACA
>JAJDNK010000183.1 GCA_022340715.1 bacterium BMS3Abin03
ATGGATCGATTCCATTAATTTCCGGGATGAATACAGGATTGCTATAAGGTCCTTCGGGTTTATCTGATGTTACAATAAAGTTACCACCTGCATCTACCAAAGTACAGGTTATAAAAAATATTCCGCTATGATACCTTATAGCCGGAGCAAAAATACCACGCGAAACACCGAGTCCATTTAAATCCATTTGTTCCGATCTGTCCATAACATGACCTATCAATTCCCAGTTTACCAAATCTTTACTATGGAAAACAGGTATTCCAGGAGAATAAGCAAATGTGGAATTAACCAAGAAGTAATCGCTATCTACTCTGCAAATACTCGGATCCGGATAAAAACCAGATAGTATTGGATTATCAAACTCAGGTTTGTTTTGAGAAAACAAATTAGTGAAAAAAACGGAGAGCAGGATAGATAAAATAAGAGGTGTATATTTATTCATTCCTATCTCTCCGTTTCCGATATGAGAAAAAAATTATTAAAAAACATTTTTATAATTTTGACTGACCTGTTGTTAAAATCTTGTTAAAACTTTCCGGCGGTCCTAAATAACTTTGCTTTACACCACCGCAATCAATTACAATTTTTTGAAGATCAACACCCGGATCAACCATCCAGAATTTTAATGTATGTTCACCAGGTTTATCGATATCGTGTTTTGAAACTTCTATGTTAATATTATTCGCAACCCATCTGTTCCATACCGGATCATGATTCAAATCGGGTGGATTTGGATTCGAAGTCATATTAATTATTTGAGGTTTTTCATCATCAAATGAGACTGCGTAACGAATACCCTTCGGGTTATTATGAAAATTCAGAGTAGGGGAGAGGTAAGCCTTAACTTTTACCTCACCTGTATCGAATAAATAAACCTGGTATTCTAAATGAGGACTATCATCCACGGGAGTCTGTTCTTTTGAAGTTACCGGTACAGGAGTGACAGCGGAAAGAGTTTTTCCTAAATTTGGAATTATTAGCCAGGAAATATTTCCAGCATCAACCGATTTTTCAAAATGTGGTGCTTCGATAGAAATGTATCCATTACTTTCAACAAAACCGTTTACATCATCTCTCTCAGGAATAGCAGGATTATCAATAAAGGTTTGAATTTCTACCTTAGTTCCTTCTGAACCTGTAATTGTAACGGGTATGGTATTTTTACCAACAGGTGCATTATCCCAATCAATACTTACCCATAATCTTTCTTGCTTATCTATTTTCCCTTTGGTTTTATTTACCTTTACGTATTGTTCCCCGGTTTGAATTGAATATTCAAAAGGAGCTTGTCCCTGGTTGAATATTTCAAAGTAATAGGATTGTTGATTATACTTATCAAATTCAGGTAAAGTCAAACCAATTTCATTTTGAGGGAACCACTTTTCAGAGCCTTCGATTGCAATACCCATTTTAGCAACAGTTTCATTTTTAATCTCTTTTACTTCAGGCATATTGTTTTGATCTGGTTGCTGCCAGTAAGTGTAACCGATGTGAGTTTGATCCATCATATGATCCCATTTGCCATTAGCCATAACTTTGTTGTAGTAATGACTTAACTCTGCATCTTTATCAAATAGTTCTTTGACTTTTATAGAAAGATCATTTGTTTCTGCTCTTTGCTGTTTGGCATAGAGACGGTTCCTTGCAGTAGTAATATAGAGATCATTTAGATTTGCACAAGCCTCAACAGGATATAATACAAGTTGATAAAATGCATCTTTGTATTTAGCTGGAAGGAAGTTATAAATTTGTTGCGCAGCTCTGCTTAGTCGGTTGTATTCTGCTACAATACGTTCTGCTTCACGATAATTTAAAAGGCTGTATGTTTCAGGTGATAGCAATTCCGGTTTCCTGCGTGAATTATATTTTGTGTACTTGGAAATAATGTTTGCTATCGCATTTGAAAATTCAGAACCAAACTGTTCTTCAGCCCAATTTTTATAATATTCCGGCAAATCTTTAGCAGAATATTTATCAGGATTCCAGGCGTAATCCAAAAAGAAACTGATCGGGAATTCCATTGGTTTTATATCACCTACATTTACAACCCAAATCTGTCTTGCGCCATACTCATAAGCCAGGTGCATTTGTTCCCAAACTCTTTCTATCTGGTTTGTATTAAGCCATTTGTAATTTCTCGGCCCACCTACATAATCAAAGTGATAATAAATACCGTATCCGCCTTTGCGGGATTTCTCGTTCAATTTAGGAAGTTTACGGATATTGCCCCAGTTGTCATCACATAATAAAACAGTTACATCATCGGGAACGCGCATTCCTTTATCGTAATATTCCTGAACTTCTTTGTATAAAGCCCACACCTGTGGTAGATCCTCGGGATTTTTCCCAGTTACTTCTTTAATTATTTCACGCTGGTCTTTAACAATTTTTTCGAGCAGACCTACATTAGCTTCATCACTCATTGCTTCATCACCGTCGCCACGCATTGCAAGTGTAATTACGCTTTCATATCCGTTCATTCTTTCAATACCTTTTCTCCAAAAATCACGTAACTTTTCACCATTCGTTGCATAGTTCCACGGTCCTGAACCATATCGCTGCCACTCTACATGAGCACGCATCATCGGTTCGTGATGTGAAGTGCTTATTACAATTCCATATTCATCAGCAAGTTTCGGATTAAGTGAATCATCGTCAAAAAAAGATCTTCCCCACATAGCAGGCCAGAGAAAGTTTCCCTTTAGTCTTAATATCAATTCAAACACATGCTCATATAATTTATGATTGAATTGAACTGTTCCATATTTCTCCATAGACCAATTGGCAAGCGCAGGCGCTTCATCATTAATAAAAATACCACGGTATTTAACTTTAGGTTCTCCATTTGAATAACTACCAGGTAATACATAAACTGCATTTTTTTTCTTAACCGGAACATCTGCCCACCAGTACCACGGAGATACTCCAATTTTTTCAGAAATATCAAACATTCCATATATAGTACCTCTTTTATCGCTTCCAGCAACTACAAGAGCCCGATCCACATCCGGGAATGGATTTTCAATTACCTGGATACGAAATGTTTCCCATTTCCCGGTAATATCCTTTACATCCAGTTTTTTATTTTCAATAAGTTGATCTATTAATTCGTTTTTACCAATTGTTCCAATAATAATTATTTCACTGCCGGAAGGTTTCATATCTGAAAGAAGTTTCGGTTCTGCACCGGTAACGTTTTTAATATCCGTTTGTAAAATCTTTGCAATACGAATTACACCGGGATAATCTCCGGTGCTTACTAGCAGGGGAGAGGATTTTCCGGATTCGGAAAGAGTGAAAACTCCTTTACTCTTTTCAGTAGTAATGTAAGAGTCATCATTACCGGTTGAACTTAGTATTGTTCCACTGAAAATGAGTAAAAAAATAAGCAGGATAAAAATGAAATACTTTCTCACATGATCTCCTTTTCTGAAAACGGTTTCAGCCATCAATTAAACAATTTTGATTTAATAAACTTAATCGCTGAGTTTAAATAATTCCCTCATCTTTTTTATTCTGTATAAATAAACTTCACTTGTATAAATTGAAGCAGTTTAACCAACTATATATTCTCCAATGGTTGTTAGAATCTTATAATTTTATATTTCTTCCCGGTTAATTGAAAATTCGATTCTGTTTTAATTCTTAGTTTATAAATGTTGAGTCACCGGATAATAGAAAAATATTTTTTTATTTAAAAGTCATCTGTTCTGAAAGGAGAGGCTGGCAGTCCTTCCTTATTATATAAATTTGCTCCATCTGGATTGTCAGCCCACGCATATCTAACAGCAACGGGATTTTTAACCTTATCATTCCAAACAACAACTTTATTATTTTCTATTTTTGCATTTGCCCAGACAAATTTTTTGTTATTGCCAGCTATTGCAAAGTATTTAAGTTTATTATCTCCTTTAGCAATTAAGCCACTTCCTGTATGAGTAAATGATAATATTATTTTGTTCCCATCTATTTTCATCGATTTATAAATTGGTCCCGAATAAACAATGTTATCACCATAGGCTAATTTTTCTGCCGCAAGTGCAAACCTGTAACCAACGTCCTTTTTATCGAGGGGATGAATATCATTCCATTCACCTATATCAATGGCTACAACCATTCCGGCATTTGGTAATGATAAAGTTTTAAGCTGTGCCTCTCTTAACAATGCCCAATTGCTCTCTGAAGGTTCGCTTTTCGTTTCCATGAAATTTGGAAGCTGAACAAAAAGAAACGGGAAGTTACCTTCATTCCAATTAGTTCTCCAATCTTTAATCATTGTGGAAAAAAGACTTAAATATTCTTTAGGTCTTTCAGCATTAGATTCACCCTGGTACCAGATTACTCCTTTGATTTTATAATTTAGCAAAGGGGCAATCATCGCGTTATATAATCCCGTTGGTTTCCATCTTATAAATGTCTGGCTTTCAAGTGGAGGCATTTCAGCACCAAGATGAAATTTCCATTCTCCTGTTAAATTGATTGAAGTATCTTTTGTAACAACAGCATATTGTTTATCAGGTACAAATCCGCCTTTACCAATATTACTGATGACTCGAACAACAATTGTATTTTCACCTGCTTTTAGTAATCCTGTAGGAATATCATATCTTCTTGGTGGATATTGATAGCTTACTGTTCCAACAAATTGTCCATTGATAAAAGCTGAGTCTGCATCTACAATTCTTCCCAGGATAAGCTTAGCTGATTTTCCTGCCATCGATGAAGGGATTTCTACTTTTTTCCTGAACCAGATAACTCCGTTTAACTGTCCTAAATCAGTTTCTTCTGACCAATAACCCGGAACTTCCATAGTTGACCAATCAGAAGTATTTAAATTTGTTTTGTACCAGATATTTTCAGGATCTTTAAATCCCCTATCGACTTTATGCAGTAAAGTGTACCATGCATTACTTCTTGCCCGGTCAGACGCCTCAATTTTTTTTATAAGAATACTATCTCTGAATAATTTTGCTTCATTATAATATTTAGGGAATTTTTTTAATGCATTTCCGCTTATCCAGGATTCAACTGGTGAACCGCCTAAAGCTGAATTAATTAAACCGATTGGTACTTTGTATTTTTCATACAAAAATTTTGCAAAAAAATAAGCCGTTGCAGAAAAGTCCGGCGTATTCTCAGGACTTGCACTTTTCCATGTTCCTGAACTCAGATCATTTTGAGGTTCATCAAAATTGTATTTGTCAGGTACAAGAAACTGTCTAATATATTTATTTTCCGAATGTTCAATTTCACTGGGATAATTCCAGCTTACTCTTCTCATCGGCAGTTCCATATTGGATTGACCTGAACAAACCCAAACATCACCAACGAGTATATTATTTATAGTAATGGAATTAATTTGCATTTGATAAGGACCACCAGGCTTCAAATCGGCTAAAACAACTTTCCAGTTTCCTTTGTTATCAGCAATTGTGTTATAAGTTGAACCGACAAAGCTTACAGAAATATTTTCATTGGCATCAGCCCATCCCCAGATATTTACATCAGTATTTCTTTGTAATATCATACCGTCACTTATCAGTTTTGGCAGTTTAACCTTGCCAAAAGAAGCGAGTGAAAATACAATTATAAATATTATAGCGAGTTTTGTCTTCATTTTGCTGTTTCCTTAAGATCGTAAATCCTGAAATTTCCACTTACCTGAAGCATTCCTAACATATACAACATACCGTCATAATACCGGTATTTACCTGTCGGAATTTCTACATTCCATAAATCTTCAACAAAATCTTTCGTGTTATCGTTTGTTGAGGCAAGACAAGCAACAGTATTCATAGCAACTAACCCAGTGCTATGAGCATTCGAATATTGCTTGCCATCCAGAGTAAAATTATTTCCATAAGTTTTTACTCCTTTTGAATAAAAGAAATTCAGGAGTTTGTTGCATTCTTCAACTTCCCAGTCATCCTTTGCAAACCAGGTGTAATCAATTGCAACGTTTGCTATTGTACGCCAGGCATCAAATTGAAAATTATTATTACCGCCGCCAAATGGATTATAAGGGCTTCCATCGAATTTTGTATAATCCGGTGCTAAACCGGTTTTAGGATTAACTGCTCTTTTAAAATATTCACGACTTGTATCGGCAGCATCATACCAGAACTGATTATTTTTATCAGCCCATCTTGCCCATAGCTCATAATAGTGGGGAAGATGATAAGACGGATCTGTAAAATCATCTGCGGAACCATCCGGAACAAAAACAACTTTCTTTTCTTTTTTGTTAAACATATTTGTAACAACGTTTCTATCATCAGAAGATTCGTTTTTATTAAGCATCGCATCCAGGATATTTTGAGCTTCGACTTTATAATTAAAAATACCTTCATCATCGCCCCATCTTGCAGAAGCAAATAGCAAAGACATCACAAACCATTCTTCTCCATCTGAAGCAGAACCGTATGAAAGTACTTCTCCGTTTGTTTTACAATGCCATGCAAAATAATATTTACTTGGTCCATCCTGGTGCTGCATATAAGTTTTTGCCCATTTCCACAGACGATCAAACTCTTTTTTCTTATTCATCTGAACAGCGATCATCATTCCGTAAGACATACCTTCTGTTCTTACATCAGTATTGTTAATATCTTCAATGTACGCCATATCAGGCTCAACCGGGTAGTACAAACGTTCGGTTTTGTCATCACCATAAAACAGTTGGCTAAAGGCTGAATCTATTTTCGTATTTATTTCATCATCACTTTTATTTAATAACTCTGCAAATAAGTTCGGGTAATTCCCTGTATAATAAGAACCACTTGTCTTTGGTAAGGATAAAAGATATGAACGAAGCCATTTCATAGCGGGGCGTTCAACAAGTTTATTGGTAAGCAGGTATGTATAAGGTTTCCAGGTGCGATACTGGATATAACCCCACAATGTAATGCCTTTTACAGCGGGGGGTTCCCACATAAGGGGAAATAATTCTTCGTATTTTGCTTTTTGTTGTTCATCATCCTGAATATTAATATCAAGCTCAGTTATGTAAATTGGCAAACCGGTTTCTGCAAGCTTATCGAGGTTAGATTTAATTAAAACTGCACTGGTTTCTTCAAATCCGTGTGCCTGACAACCTATGCCATCAATCAGGCTGCTGTCTTTTAATATACTGATTAATTTTATATAAGCATTTGTGTTTTCGGTACTGTTGAGGATACCGTAATCGTTAATTAACAGTTTGGTGTTAGGAAGATATTTGCGTGCTAATTTGAATGAATTGATTACCCAATCCCAGCCGGTTACACCATCCCCTCCGAGAGCATTTTTGTAATTTGCACGAGGTCGGGATCCCCCTCCATCAGGAGGATTATGATCTGGAAGAGGTTCGTTTACTACATCACAAAAATCTGCCTTAGGATATCTTTGCCCAATAAGTGAAATCCATTCAACAATTTGCTTGTACTGTTCTGCAGAATCAAGTTCGTTTATCCAGCGGGGCTGCTGGTTTCCCCAAATTAAAGTATGATGCTTATATGGGAAATTATGTTTGATTGCATAGTTGTAAATACTATCAAGCTGAGCCCAGTAATATTCATCCTGATTTCTTTCAACATTCTGCCACTTACCTGCATTTTCTGCAGTTACCTGGTTCCAATAATTACTAAAGTCTGATGGTATATTTAAACCGTTGCCAATTATGTTTCCTAAAAATTTATCTTGTCCATTCGCAATTGGCTGTCCGAAAGTTGAAAATGATGAAAAAAAGGAGAGGCAATAAATTAAGAAGATTGATAATGTTTGTTGAATGATTCTATTTAAAACTTGCGTTGAATCAGAAGAGGAGATTTTTATAAGAATTCCACGGCGGTTCATTTGAATACCTTTCGTACTAATTTCTTTCAGCACATTTTCGTACAAAATATACAATTCAATTTGAACATTGAATCGTTTCAAATATATGTGGGAATTTACAAATTTTTTTTGTTTTTCGCCGAACCAATTGTTCCCCTTCAATACTTCGGTGAAAGCAAATTATTGGGAAGAAAGAAATATCAGGAGTATAATCCAATAATTATAAACTTAGTACTTAAATAACTAATAATATAGACTTACACCTTATACAATATTAGATTAGATCAACTAATATCAGACTTTTATTTTTATGAGCCTATTTAAGCAATATAAGTTTTTTTATCTCTACAAAACTATTACTTTTATCGATAAATATATGTTGTTTGCCAAATCATTTATAGATAATAAAAATCCTTTTCAATTCTAGTTAGATATAAATGTAGTAACACTGGAACCTTTTAATGTAATAATAATTTTATTATCATTAACGTTTATATTATCTCCTTGTTCTACATTTTTAGTAAGTGTTGTCGTATATGGTGTTAATGAATTAACCGTACCATCACGGAAAGTAAAAGCTACATCCTGATCACTGGAACTTGAGTTTACAGCCACAATAACTTTCTTGGAAGATGAACTATCTGTATAAGCAGAAAGATAAACGCTTGATGAAAAAGGATAAATAGAGCAATCGACTCTATAATCACCGGGACGTATGAACCGGGCAAACTGGGACATAACATAACCTTTTCTGGTTACAGTGCCCCTTACCCCTCCTTTTGTCCCATCATCTATTGGTCCATAATATCGGACTATCCACCACCAGACATACGCGCTCATATTTGAATTCATACAATTTGTAATACTTTTGGCTGTTGCGATAGCACTGGCTAAGGAAGTATCCATATTTTCACCGCTCCCGGGACTGTTTATCAAATATTCGGTCATCCAGACTTCTTTTCCTTTTTCTTCTGCCAATGAGTATTGACCTAAACCGCCACCATATATATGTCCTGCGATAAACGATACATTTGCACAGGCAACAGAATCATTTAATGTCGGGTCAGATAATGCATGGACAAAATTTTGTGATTCCGGCATCATAATTCTATAGCCAATTGATGCAGCATTGTTTTTCATAAAATTAAGTAATTGCGTCCCATTCCAGTCGCATGATTCGTAAGTAACATTAGCATCCGGTTCATTTTGAATTGATATTGCATACAACGGTGCGTTGTTATCTGTCATATAATCTGCGAATGACTTTAAATGTGCCGCATAGTCTGAATAAGAACTTTCTTTAAGTTCGCCACTAACAGTACTACCGTTAGTTTTCATTGAAGGCGGCGGAGTCCATGGTGAAGCAATAACTATTCCACCGAGAGAATCTACTATCCTCGCAGAAGGAATATTCAAACCGAACTCAGTTGAGTTTGGTGAAATACGCAGACGCAATATTGTGAATCCGAGTTGTCCTTCTCCGGTACCAAAAGCTGTCTGCAATTCAGATCGAGTCATGTCTCCATAATTTAATCCCGGGTTCCAACCGAGAATGTTCGCTCCACCAAATCCCCTAATAATCTGGTGCAAACTGTCTAAAATAACAGCGGCAGTTAATATATAATCCACTATAAAATTCATTGTTGTATTGCTGTTTACCTGGATATTATCAAGCTGTTTTGGGATGATAACAGGTAAAGTGTTATCTCCATTTTCAATCCGAACTGTGTAGGTGGTTTCATCGTTAAATTTATTATTCTCATTGTCGCTATTTAATTTAGGTGAAAAATTGATTCCCGGAAGAGAAACAAAATCTTTCCCTCCAGAATTAAAAACCATTTTCTTTACCTGGGATTCGTTTCCAGCCTGAAGCCTGTAAAAGTAAACTCCGTTTGTAACCTTTTGTCCAAAGTTATTCTTTCCATCCCATAGCATACTATGTAACCCGGTTGATTGCTGACCGACTGTAAATTCTTTTACTTCTCTTCCAAGTATATCATATATTGTCACCCGGATATCATCCGATGGTTTTTGAATGTTATATGGAATGGCGGTTGAAGTGGAAAAAGGATTAGGATAGTTCTGTTCCAATTCAAATTTATCCGGAAGATTATTGCTGTAAGGTTCTACAGCAGTCGGTAGATCTATAAGGTAATCCCCGGAATTATCAGTTAAAGTGGAATATTTTTTTGTAGTATCTGAGTTATCAATGAAAGTAACATTAGCTTGTTGTACAGGAAATCTTGATGCAGTTATTTTACCGCTTACAGAAAAAGTCTGCGCATTGACCTGAATTAAAAATAAACCTGGAAGTAAATTGAATAAAAAGAAAGAATACGGGAACAATTTCCCTTTTAAATTAGTCGTAAAAATTTTCATAGTAACTCCATATTAGGATTGTTAATTGTAGTTTTTTCACTGAAATATTAACAAATTTATTTAAACATTATTTTAATAAAATTAGTTTTTTTGTACTTATGTAATCATTCGCTCTTAATTGATACAGATAAACACCGCTTGCTAATTCTTCTGCGTTAAAAGTTACAGTATAATTCCCGGCCAACTGCATTCCTTCAAATAATGTTGCTACTTCCTGTCCAAGAAGATTATATACCTTTAATGAAATGTAACTTTTCCCGGGTACAGAATAATTAATGTTTGTCGTGGGATTAAAGGGATTAGGATAATTTTGAAACAAATTATATTCCTTTGGAATACCAGCATGTTCATTTTCTTCTGTAGAGGTAATTTCAGAATTAGTTTTGCCCGGGGTTCCATGATCTATTGAAGCCTGCCAGTTTTCGGCTAAAGAATTATCTTTACTTGCATCTATTAGTTCAAGGGTTGCTCCGGCTCCATCAGCTTCAAAAGGCCAGGGTAAAGTGTCATCATACGTTAGTGAGTCTATTATTTGTTCTTTGTCATTTACTAATTTTATAAATTCACCGGAACCTTTTAAACCAAATCCCATTTCACCAATACGATTATTCACACCCGGGAAGTGTGCCGAAAAAGCGCTGTAATTCTCTACTAAAACTAAATATTCCTCTGGTTCTATAACACTTCCTTCCGGGAAAATGAATTTATGGTTACTATCACTATCAGAAAAATACCAGTTACTAATGTCGATTGCTTGATCATTATAATTGTATAACTCAACCCAATCTCCG
>JAJDNK010000185.1 GCA_022340715.1 bacterium BMS3Abin03
TAATATTCTATTCTCTCCGTTTAATCCTTCGCCACTACCCGTATCCGGTCCATCGTACCTTATTCCGGTATCCTTGTACAAAACATTTCCAGATTGTGCATCGACAATTACTCTTTGCTTAGGTGCAAACTTAGTCGGGACTTGAACTACATAGACTAAAGTTGGCAGGTTATCTTTAATATAAATTGATAATTCCGTATTAGTTGCCTGAAACCCATCACAACTTTGCGAGGCTATCAGCGTTGATTTTTCTTCACTGATTGCTGGTGTGGTTGAAATTTGAGGTGTTGGAATATAGCTTCCGTTTACAGACGATATTGCACCCTGTTGATTGAAGTGGACGATTATTTGAGAACCTATGATTCTTAAATCATTATAATATTGCTGAAGTTTTACGTGAGTCATCCCTATTTTATCGGTTTCAGATTTGTGTAATTTTAATTCATTCGAAGGCGACACTAAATTAAATATTGTTTTGTTTTCTTCCAGGAAATTTTTTGATGCTGATTCCGGGGAGGAAAAGTTTTTGATATAATCATTCTTAGTAAGTTCACCAGTTAAGAAGGCAGGGGTCGGATTAAATTCACTCCAGGCAACCTGCAGATCAGGTATTTTGTTGTGAAGATTTTCTACCGCATTTATTTGAGCATTCGAAACAGATGATTTATTATTTGTATAAGTTTTATCACTTAATTTGATCTGGGAGTATAACGACAAGTTAAGGATCAAAACCAAGGTGAAAAAGTATTTTATTAATTTCATTTTTGTATCTCTTATCTTTTATTTTTTAATTCGTTTAATTCGATGATTAATTCTTTAATCTTATGGGGGAAGGAACCTCCCGTTATAGTTCCCGGGAATGAAATGGTATTGCTTCCAATATCACTTGTTACTTTTAAGACTGTAGTAAGATTTCCCGGTTTGTTATATTTGAAACTGTAAATTGTTGAATCCGCTATTAAATCTGAAAGTTTTACGATATCATTATTATTTAACTTTAAACTATCGGTTACAATTCGATTTGTGATAGTAATTCCATTCCAAAATTTCAGTTCTCCTTCGGAAGTAACAGTTAATCCATCACTCCTACCTGTTACACCACCGGTTGTATAATAATCAATTTTGTAGTTCTTGATCTGGGCCAAGTCTGAAGAGTTTCCACAATAATAAAAACAAAATATTGTGATTACTATAAACGGGTATATATGCCATTTTATTTTTTTGATTCTGATCATCTTAAGTTATTCCGATTGTATATAAGTTGAAAAAGTGAATAAATCTCCTGCAAGAATTATTCCCTGCAAAAATCACTTTGAGGATTTGCAAAAGATATTATAAAAAAGAAAATAGGAAAATGTATCGAAATAAAGAATTGTTGTGAATTACCTTTTTACCGGTCTATTTGAGTCTCTAAAAAGATAACTAAAAATATGTCTTGTACAGTAATGCCAATGATTTTTTGAACAAAAAAATCTTAAAACATATCCTTATATATTGTTTCCAAAAGGGAAGAAAGTTTTTTACTCTCCTGTTTGTTTAGTTTTTCAGCAACCAGTTTGTAAAGTGAATCAACTTCAGGTTTAATTTTCTTAAGAACGTTTCTTCCCTTGCTTGTTATTTTTGCAAGTGATAGTCGTCTGTCTGTCGGGGAAGCAAATCTTTCAACCAATCCTTCTTTTATAAGTCGGTCTATTAATCTTGTCACATCAGGTGCCGGTTCTATCATTCGTGTTATTATTTCACATCTCGGATATCCATCTGGATATTTACCATTTAGAATCCTAAGTACATTAAACTGACCCTGTGTAATCCCATGCTTCGAGCAAATCGTTTCTACCTTTGATTTCAGATGATTGGAGGCTACAAGTATGTTGAGAACAGCTTCCTGTTCGCTCGATTCGAACTTCGATTGCTTTAACCGTTTTTTAAGAATTTCGCCCATGTCCTTTCAAATTTAATCTATTTACAAAATAAACATATCAGATTGAGAATAGAGGTGCAATACAATATTTGTGAAAGATAATAATATCTAAATCACTTAGATTTTCAAGTCGATGAAAAATTGTTATATAGTTTCCTGCTTCGGATATTATTATTTTGAAAATCGAAGAATCAATTTTTGTTTAATAAATCCAGTTTTTACCTTTTAATTTATGACGTTTCTTAATCCTGCTGTCCTTATCGGACTGGCAGCTGCAACAATCCCGGTTCTGATTCATCTGCTTAACCTGCGAAAACTGAAAAAGATTGAATTCAGCACTTTACATTTTTTAAAGGAACTCCAGAAAAATAAAATCCGTCGGGTTAAGCTAAAACAATGGCTTCTGCTTGCATTACGCGTTATGATAATATTATTGATTGTAACTGCCTTAGCAAGACCAACTTTAGAAGGTGTAAGTATTGGAGGGACAACTTCAGCAGCAAAAACATCCGCTGTTTTTATTCTCGACGATACCTTTAGCATGTCTGCTGTAGATCAGAATGGTTCATTATTCAACCAGGCAAAACAGACAATTAAAAAACTACTAGCTCAAATGCAGGAGGGTGATGAGGCTTGTTTGATTCTTATCTCTGGTAATGAGAGCGACGAACTAAATTTCTCTACGAATATCAATAGTATATCTGATCGTGTAAATGAACTTAAAATTTCGGATGCAAGCGGGAATATCAATTCCGCTTTACTGGAAGCTGCGGATTTAATTTCCAAATCTAAAAATTTTAATAAGGAGATTTATCTGCTAACAGACTTTCAGAAGGGAAGAATTTATGAAGAACAAAACCTTTCTGATCTTAGTCAGATTCTAAACGGCAAAGTGAATCTTTATTCTTTTAATTATACAAAGAAAGATATTTATAATATTTCAATAGATGATTTGAGAGTAGTCACGAGAATTTTTGAAAAAGAAAAGCCGATAAAATTTGAAGTGGTAGTTAATAATCATTCATCTCAACCGGTTTCTAACCTGGTGATCTCGCTTTTTATAGATGGGGAACGCTCGGCACAACAAAGTGTTGATCTTAGTGCTGATGAATCAAAAACGATTCAACTTGAAGGAGTAGCTAAAAAAGCCGGTTTCATCAACGTAACAGTTGAAACTGAAGATGATGACATTAACCAGGACAATAAAAGATTTACTTCGGTTTTCATCCCGGAAAAGTTGTCTGTTCTTTTGCTTTCAGAAATTCCGGACGATGCAAAATTCGTTAAGTTTGCATTAAAGTCATCCGAAGAGTTTGGAAATATAAATATTGCAGAATCACCTGCAAACAGGCTCGCATCAACACAGTTAAAGAATTTTGATGTTATCGTTTTTATAGGAAACAATTTAAACTTAGGTGCTGATGAGTTGAAATTGTATGTCTCTAACGGGGGTGGGTTTATTTTCTTTCCTTCATCCGTTAAAAATTTATCAGCATTACAGCAATCATTAAATACGTTAGGTTTACCCCAACCTTCTTCTCTTGTAGATGGTTCAAACGATCCGAATAGTTCTGTGGATTTTGAGAAAGTAGATTTTAATCACCCTGTTTTCCAGGATATATTTCAGAATGAAGGAAAGAAAAAAATAGAATCGCCTGATATTTACACTTATTATAAATATTCATCTCAGGGTAGAGGAAAGAGCATTATAAGTTTGATTGATGGCTCATCATTTCTCACTGAATATTCTTTGGGAAAAGGGAAAATATTTTTCTTCAATACTTCCCCGGTTCTTAACTGGAGCGATTTCCCGTTGAAAAGTATTTTTACTCCTTTGATTTATAAATCGGTTTATTACTTGTCTGCAAAAGATCAAAACGAAACTCAGTATTTTGCCGGTGAACCACTTAATTTAAATGTGTCTCAAAGAACATTACCTCAGGTAAGAGTAGTTAACCCTGATAAAAGTGAAGATCTCATAAATCTTAATGGTAGCAGCTCTGATTTCATATCTTATCCGAAAACTTACGAGGAAGGAAATTACCTTGTATCTTCCGGTGATAAGCTTTTAAATATAGTTAGTGTAAATATCGATCCACTTGAATCAAATACAAATTACATTTCCGACAGTGAATTCGAAGATTATTTAAAAAAAATTAATTTTGGTGGTTCTTATGTGAGAATTTCTAAAGATGAGGACCCGGTTAAGAAAATTTTGCAAGCGAGATTTGGTTCCGAACTCTGGAGATATTTTTTACTTGCTGCAATTTTACTGGCACTTTTGGAAATGACAATTGCACGATCAGCTAAAAAGGAATTGGTTGAATTAACTAAATGATAGACGTCCCGCAAAAAATAAAAGAAAGAGCGATGCTTGTTGCCCTAAGTACTATGAGCAGAAACAAGCATATGGTTGAAGAACATTTATCCGAACTTGAAGAACTGGCTATTACCGCCGGCGCAGATACGGTTTTTAAGATTATTCAAACAAAAAATAATTTTGATCCTGCTTATTATATCGGTAAAGGGAAAGCGGAAGAATTGGCACAACTCGTTGAACTGAATAACGTCGATCTGGTTATTTTTGATGATGATCTAACACCGGTCCAGCTAAGAAATCTTGAGAAATTACTTAATCGCAAAATTATAGATCGCAGCGGATTGATACTCGATATTTTTGCCCTTCGTGCAAAAACCAAGGAAGCTAAAACACAAGTAGAGCTGGCACAACTTCAATATATTTTACCAAGATTAACGAGAGCGTGGACCCACCTTTCAAAACAGTATGGAGGCATCGGAACTAAAGGTCCTGGTGAAACACAGATTGAAACCGACAGGCGAATGATCAGAAATAAGATAAGTCATCTTAAAGGTAAGCTGGGAAAGATCGAATCTCAGAGAGAAACACAAAGTAAAGGTAGGACAGGCCACTTTAGGATTTCAATTGTAGGTTATACAAATGCAGGGAAATCGACTTTGTTCAACCTGCTTACTTCTGCAGATGTTTTTGCAGAGGATAAATTATTCGCTACTCTCGATTCGACAACAAGGCTAGTGGAACTGCAAAAATCGGAAAAGCTTTTAATAAGCGATACAGTTGGATTTATTCGAAAGCTTCCTGCAAATCTGGTTGCATCATTTAAAAGTACACTTAACGAAGTTCGCGATGCTGATCTGATAGTTCAAGTTATCGATATGTCTCATCCATATTTTGAGGACCATATTAAAGTTGTAGATGAAACTCTGAAAGAATTTGAAGGAATGAAAAAAACGGAGATAAAAGTTTTCAATAAAGTAGATGCAGTTGAAGATAAAAGCAAAATTGAATATATCAGGAACAATTATGATGGAAGCGTAATTATTTCGGCAGCTAAAGGAATCAATATTTCAAAACTTGTTCAAACAATTAAACAGAGAATAGAAAGTGTTTATGTAGAAGAAGAAATATTTATTCCTTTGCACGAAACAAAAATCGCATCGCAAATACATGATCTTGCTGAAGTATACTCAACTAACTATTCAGACGATGCTGTTAAATTCAGGTTTCGTACAAGCAGGGAAAATGCAGATAGGATAAACAAGCTACTGCAAAAAGTTAATCATTAACAATTGAGTTTTTGGAAGTTCAGGAAATGGCAAAGAAAAAAACATTCATACTTGTATTCGATCCCGGACCTGAATGGGAAGAAGGATTGAGTGTGGAAGAGCAGAATTATTGGATAGAACACACCAGGTTTGCAGATAAATTATTTGAAAAAGGTAAGATAATCATTACCGGACCGATAATTGATTATGATAGAATCGTTATGATATTTGAAGCCGCTAACGAAGGTGAAGTACGAATTACATTCTCCGAAGATCCATTAATAAAGAATGGTATTCTTTCACTTGAAACTGTAATGGAATGGAAAATCAGGTTGGATCAGAGAAACAAATTATAGTGACTTCTGAAAAATGATTCTTTATGGTATTTATCATTTCTATGAAAGCAGGAATCTTTAGTAATTCCAAAAGAATCCCTTTACAAGGGAATGACAATCTGAATTTTTCAAAAGTCTCTTTAAGAACGTTTAGTCTATAGATAAGACTTAGCCAACGATAATAATAAATCCCATTATGGCGACACAAGTTTTTAATACCCTTCTGTTTTCTCATACTGTATAATTAACTTTCAGCAATTAAATTTAAATTTTTATTACGGAGTTTTAAATGTCTATAGTTATTAATGGAGCTGACTTAACGATTGAGAAATTAGTCCGCATTGCACGGCACAATGAAAAGGTGGAGCTAAGTAATGAAGCTCTGAAAAAAATTAAAGTATGCCGTACTATGCTCGAAAAGAAAATTACTTCACGCGAAATTATGTATGGTATTAACACCGGAATTGGTGAATTTTCAGAAGTTGTTTTAAATGATGAGCAGGTAAAAGATTTTCAACGATATCTTATTTACAATCACTCGGCCGGAATCGGCGAACCCATGCCGATTGAATATGTACGCGGGGCAATGGCTGGAAGAATAAATGTTCACTCTCATGGCAACTCCGGATGCAGACCTGAAATAACTCTTGCACTAATTGAAATGCTTAACAAAAATGTTATTCCGGTTGTTTGCGAAAAAGGTTCGGTCGGCGCTTGTGGAGATCTTGCACCTATGTCGCAAATTGCTCTTTTAATGATGGGTGAGGGAGAAGCATTTTATAACGGCGAAAGACTTCCGGGAAAAAGTGCTATGGATAAAGCAGGTATAAAAATTCCCGGGTTAATGGCAAGAGACGGTTTAGCAATTATTAATGGAAGTAACTTCATAACGGCGATAAGCGCTCTTCAACTTTATGATATTAACAGGTGGCTGAAACAAGCGGAGATTGCAGCTTCGATGTCGCTTGAAGCACTTCACGCAAATCTAAAACCCTATGATGAACGTCTTCATAAAGTACGTGGGTTTAAAGGTGCAGTGAGAAGCAGCCGGGCATTAATGAAATGTTTCAACGGTAGTGATCTTCTGACTGGTAAGGTTAAACACAAAGTTCAGGATGCTTACTCGATGAGATCAACTCCGCAGGTTATAGGTGCTGCTCATGATGCATTAGCTTATGCAAAAGAACAAGTTGAAATTGAATTGAATGGTGTCGGTGATAATCCCGTTTTCATTCCAGAGGATGATCTCACTTTAACGGGTGCTAACTTTCAGGGCACCCCGGTTTCTTTGCCAATGGATATGGTTGGAGCTGCAGTAACTATGGTAAGCGTTATGAGTGAAAGAAGAATGAACAGACTTAACAATCCTGCGTTGAGTGTCGGACTCCCGGCATTCCTAACAAAAGGCGCAGGCATGTTTTCCGGTTTAATGTTGAGCCAGTACACTGCAGATACTTTAATTGTGGAGCAGAGAATTTTATCCACACCCGCTTCTATTCAATCAATTCCTGCTGCAGCAGATCAGGAAGATTTTGTTTCGATGGGAATGAACACTGCAATAAAAAATTCTCAAATAATCAAAAACTCTTACGGAATTCTTGGAATAGAATTTATGGCAGCAGCACAGGCATTAGATTTCCGAGTTCATAAAACAGGAAAAGGCGTAGCAAAAGCAAAAGAAGTTATTCGTCATCACGTGGAATTTCTTGATGTAGATCGACCTCTTTATGATGATCATAACAAGATGATGGCATTGGTTAAGTCGTGTGAAATTCTTGACGAAGTTGAAAAAGCAGTCGGAAGTTTGGAGTAACAACCTTCTATTTCGGTTTCGTTCCAATCTTTCCTTCGCCAAGATTATCATAAAATCTTGTTGTCGGGTAAGCAAAATCGATATTATCACACTTTGCAAACTCTTCTAATACATTTTCGAGAATTACCTGCTCATCTGATCTTCTTTTCAATGGATCACAAAGAAAACGCATTGTTAAATGAACACCGCTATCTTTTACTGTTGTAAAAACTTCAGGTATCAGACTCGTATAATGTATACGAAATTTCTTTGCCGCAGCCTTAATTTGTTTTTCTGCAGTATCAGTAATTTCAAGTGCGTGATCGTTTAAAATTTTTGTTAGGATGGCTTTTGCTCTTTTCCAATCACTTTCAAATGTAATAAGGATTGGAATTTCATGCCAGATATGATAAAATCCCCAATTATAATTTATCTGTGGTTGAGTAAATACAATACCATTAGGCATGTGAATTATTCTTCCTGTACTCTGGTCGGCGTCTACCCAGTTACCGATTTCGCTCAGAGAAAACTGAAATAATCTTATATCAATTACATCACCGGTAACATTACCGATCTGAACCCGGTCTCCGATTCTGAATGGTTGACGAAACAAAATAAAAATCCACGCTGCGATATTCATAATTGGATCTTTAAGTGCAATAGCAAGTCCCTAAGAAACCAAACCGATAATAGTTCCGACTGATTCAAGAATTCCTAACCAGGTAGGAATAAATGCTGCAAACACAGCCAGCACTGCAAGGTAAAGAGAAATTTTTCTCCACTGGTATCTCTGGTTAAGATCGGATAGCTGAGAAATGAGAAATCTTACAAGAAGATAACGAATTATAATCACCCCGCTTATGATCATTGCTGAAATGAAGATCTTTACCTGGATCTCTTCCGGGATACTAATTGTTTGTTCTATCCACTCGATCATATTTTGACTTTCCGATAGGTTGATGTTAAGAACCGATTTTTTATTCTGGCTAAGTGAAGTTAAAAATGACAATCTTATTTAATAAATTTCCCTCATAAATTAAACTAAAATCCCCAAATATTTCAGCAGGAAGAAAGTAAGTTGTGGGACTGAAATAATTTCTTTTGTTATTTGTTATATTAGAAACAGAATCAAATCATTAATTTTACTATTATGGAAATCACATTATTAATTATCGGGCTGGTAACAGGTCTTATTTTCGGATGGTTGCTTGCAATGTTTAGAGCTAAAAGTAACACGGGGAAAATAGAGGAAAGGGCTTCGATCCTTGAACAAGGAAGGAAAGAAGCAGAAGCAAATCTTTCCAGTGAAAGAAACAAAGTAATCGAGCTTAACAAATTCAATTCAACTCTCGATACAGAAAATAAAAATCTTGAACAAAGACTTGCAGAGCAAAAAGGAGAGCTTGAAGAGCTCCAACAAAAGTTTGTAAAGGAATTTGAAAATCTAGCAAATAAAATATTTGAAGAAAAAACGAATAAATTCTCTGAACAAAGTAAAGCGAACCTGGCGGAAATATTAAATCCCCTTAGAGAAAAAATTTCAGAATTTCAAAATAAGGTTGAAGAAACAAATAAGGAAAGTATAGATAGAAATGCTGCATTGAGACAACAGCTTCATACGTTAAAGGAGATGAATCAGCAGATGAGCCTGGATGCACAAAATTTAGTTAGAGCACTGAAAGGCGATTCAAAAACTCAGGGTGACTGGGGTGAAATTCAACTCGAAAGAATTCTTGAGAGATCTGGTTTGAGAAAGGGAGAAGAGTATTCTATACAGGAAAGTTTTACAACGGATGATGGTAGAAAAAGACCTGATGTGATAATTAACCTCCCTGAAGAAAAGAAAATAATTATTGATTCCAAAGTTTCGCTTATGGATTATGAAAGATTTGTTTCTGCTGAGGCAGAAGAGGATAAGAATGTAAACCTTAAGGCGTTTATTAATTCAGTCAGAAAACACATAAAAGATCTCAGTGAAAAAAAATATCAGAATTTATTCGATGCCGGATCACTCGATTTCGTTTTAATGTTTATCCCAATTGAACCAGCATTTTCACTTGCAATTCAATTTGGAG
The DNA here is from genome assembly GCA_022340715.1 of bacterium BMS3Abin03. GTDB lineage: Bacteria > Bacteroidota > Ignavibacteria > Ignavibacteriales > Ignavibacteriaceae > BMS3ABIN03. Next base: position 9,709 of record JAJDNK010000185.1, read on the forward strand.
AAAATCTTTACGTAGATGCTTATGATAAAAATATTGTCATTGTAAGTCCGTCTACTTTGCTTGCAACACTAAGAACGATTGCTAACATCTGGAAACAAGAATATCAAAACAGGAATGTTCTGGAAATAGCAAAACAATCCGGTGCATTATATGATAAGTTTGTTGGATTTGTCGATGACCTTGTTAACGTTGGTAACAGGATCGATCAGGCAAAAAGCGGTTATGTAGATGCAATGAAAAAATTGTCTGAGGGAAGAGATAATCTTGTGGGGAAAGCCGAGCGAATAAAGAAACTTGGTGCAAAGACGTCAAAGTCACTTCCGCAATCAATACTTAACAGGGCAGAAATTGAAGATGAAAATGATTAGCTGGAAAGTGTATGATTATCAAATCTCCTGAAACCCCAGAAGAGTTTGAGAAATACTGCGATCTGAGATGGAGAATTCTCCGTGCACCCTGGAACCGACCAAGACATAAGATCAAACATGAAATTAATGATAAATCAATTAAATTAATTGCCTGTGATGAAAACAGGAATGTCATCGGAACCGGAAGAGCAAGATTTAATTCCCCGAACGAAGCGGAGATTAAATCAATGGCGGTTGAAGAAAATTACAGAGGAAAGGGAATCGGTTCAAAAATCATTTCCGAATTGGAAAGAAGAGTTAAAGAGAGTACCGCTGAAATAATTGTGATCAACTCACGTGAGTCGGCAGTAGATTTTTATATAAAGCACAACTATAAAGTCATGGAAAAATCTTATAATATTTATGGTGATTTACCCCACTTTAAAATGCTAAAAGAACTTTAACTAATAATAAACCAGGAGATTGTTTACAAACCATTTTTCTTAACATCATCATAAAAATCTTTTAAAATGTAAAACGCTTTTTTCTTTATTCCTTTATCAGTAATTATTCCTTTCCTGTTCCATAAATCCTGGATGTTTGGTAACGGACGCCGGGGAGAGCGAAAATCAAAGAGTATCCATGGAGTCATTCCGCTCAAATTTGGTATTCGTCTCATTAGTTTCATTTGCTCCTCGTATGTATAAGCCTGGTATTCTTCCGTCCATCTAGTAAGTTTATCTCCATGATAACCCTGTAAAGCTCCTGCACCTAATTCACTAACGATGATGGGTTTATTGTAAACACATTGGTAATTAATTTTTGATATCTTATCAGGTAAGCCGTCGTACCAGCCGAGATATTCATTCAAGCCTATCACATCTAAATATTTCCCAAATGGATCATCAATCAAAATTGTGCTGTCGTTTATATAATGATTTTCAAGTGCTGCAGTAATTAATCTTGTTTTATCAAGTTCTCTAGCTCGTTCAGTCAGTTTTTTAAGAAATGATAATCGCTCATTGCTAATCGGTGTTTCGTTTGCCATAGACCAGAGAATTATTGCCGCTCGGTTTTTATCACGCGTTATCATTGTTTGGAGCTGGTTCATTGCATTGTTAAATGTTGCCCGGTTATTCCAGAGAATTGTCCAGTAAACGGGTATCTCGGACCAAACCAGGATCCCCATTTCATCTGCAAGGCGTACCATATATTCATTATGCGGGTAGTGAGCTAATCGAATATAATTCCCGTTTAGTTTTTTTACCTGGTTAAGAACTATCTTTGCATCTTCTTTGCTGTTTGCTCGGCCTCCTTTTATAGGAGACTCTTCGTGATAGGAAATCCCTCTCAGGAAAATCGGTTTACCGTTCAATAAAATTTTGCCATCATTAATTTCAATTCTTCTGAATCCGATTTTATCTTTTAATGAATTGTTTTCACATTTAATATGTACATCATAAAGCTTAGGATTTTCCGGCGACCATAATTCGGGTTTAGCATCAAAATTGAATTTACAAAATCCTTCTTCATCTGTTTCCGTAGAATATGTTTTTTCTAATTCGGGAATTTCAATTTCGATTTTTTGCTTTGCTTTTTCTCCTTCCAACTGAACCCAACCGGAAATAGTATTATCTGAATTTTCATCAAGCTGAATGAAATAATCTTTAATAAAGGTTTGCGGAACTTCAACAAGTTCGACACCTCTTGTTATGCCGCCGTAATTCCACCAATCTGTATTTACAGTTGGAACATACTCACGGCTTCGTTTATCATCTACTTTAACAACAATGAAGTTGTCTTTCTCTTTTACTAAATCGGTTATTTCAAAGTTAAAGGGAGTAAAGCCCCCTTCATGCTCACCTAATTTCGTTCCGTTCAGATATACTATTGCCTTGTAATTTGCAGCGCCGAAATAAACAAAAAGTCTTATACCATTTTCTAAGTTGTAGTCGAAGCTTTTCTTATACCAGATAGTTCCTTCGTAAAGAAAAAGTTTTTCTTGTTGTGTGTTCCAGTCACCGGGAACGATTAGTGAATCCGATTTATCGAAATCATATTCAACTAAATCACTTTTTGATTTGGGCTTTTGATTTTTGAAGTAGCCGTAATCACTTTCTTCATACCTGTAGTTGTAGAACCCGTTTTCGTAAGGATCGACAATTATCTTCCAGTAACCGTTGAGAGAAGTTGTTTTTCTTCCCTCAATGTTTGTGATTAAATTTGATTGCTGGCTGAAGATGAATTGTGAAGAGAAAAATAATACTAATGCCAAGAAAAATTTCATCTTTATTTTCCCATTTTCAAAACTTCCTCAAATTCTTCTTTTGTAACAGGCATAACCGATAACCTGTTTCCGCGTTGAAGAAGCCGCATATTTTTTAACTTTTTATTTTCTTTCATCGCTTGCAAAGTAACAGGATTTTTGAACTTGTCGATAAACTTAATATCAACCATAAACCAAGGGGGATTTTCCTTCTTTGCTTTTGGATCAAAATGAATATGTCCTTTTTCAAATTGAGTGTGGTCAGGATAACCTTCTTTCACTATTTCGCAATAACCTACAACTGCAAGCGGATCGGCATTGCTATGATAAAACAAAACACCGTCACTTTTTTTCATTTCATCGCGGATGAAGTTTCTCGCCTGGTAATTTCTCACACCATCCCAGAAGGTTTTTTTGCCGGGGCTTTCCTTCAAATCATCAATTGAAAACGCTCCCGGTTCAGATTTGAACAACCAATATTTTTTAGCCAATTTCTTCCTCGCATTTATTTTTATTCTAAACTTAAAAACAAATCTGTAATAATTCATCATTGCTGCTTTTGTAAATTGCTATTGCAGGTTCAGCTGAATATATTGCCCTTCATTATGAATTGGATTATTAAAATTTTTATCGCGCTGTTCTTTGTAGCAGAGCTTTGTCCGCAAACGCTAAATAACGGAAGTTTTAAAATTGCGCGTCTGAAATATGCCGGCGGTGGAGACTGGTACAACGATCAATCTGCAGAAGTGAATTTACTTAACTTTGTTCATCGGTATACAAATGTAAAAGTAGATTCACGTTACCAGTTTGTTGATCTTTCGTCGGATGAAATATTTTCTTATCCTTTTTTATTTATTACAGGACATGGGAATGTTGTTTTCTCGCAGGATGAGGCAGATCGTTTAAGACTTTATCTTGAAAACGGCGGATTTCTTTATATTGATGATGACTATGGACTGGATAAAGCTATAAGAAGAGAAATGAAAAAAGTTTTTCCGGAAGAAGATTTTGTCGAGCTTCCTTTTAGTTATGGAATGTATCACGTTGTATTTGATTTTGAAAATGGTCCACCGAAAACTCACGAGCATGATGGAAAACCTGCTCAGGGATTTGGAATATTTATAGATGGAAGACTTGCTGTGTATTATACTTATGAATCGAATCCGAGCGATGGATGGACAGATCAATCGGTTCATAAGGATCCGGAATCAAAAAGGGAAGAGGCATTAAAATTCGGAACTAATCTTGTGGTTTGGGCGTTATCGCAATAATGGGAACAAACGGAACATATTACAACGAAATAATAGGCAAGCTGGAAAAGCTTTGTCGTAAAAAATATCTTGGCGGAATATTTTCCGGAATTGTTGCTGTTGTTCTGGTTTTGATAATTGCTGTTACATTGTTTTCATTGTTTGAATTGATTGCTCATCTCAATTCTACCACACGTACTGTTTTATTTTTTACTGGATTATTTATTGTTGCTGGTGTTTGTGCATTCTTATTGATTCTACCTTTGTTAAGATATTTTAATTTGTTGAGGAATGAATCTTATTTCCAGGTTGCCAAGAATGTTGGTGATAATTTTCCCGATGTTAAGGATGATCTGTTGAATTCGATGCAGCTTGTAAATTCGGACATAGATGAAAAGTTTTATTCTCATAATCTGATTGATGCAGCATTTAAAGAGGTGTATGATAAAACCAGGAACCTGAAGTTTGAATTGATAATTAATTTCAAAAGAGTTTGGAATAAATTTCTTCGCACTGCTGCGATAGGAATAGCAGTGTTGTTGTTGTTTCTTTTTCTACCGGGAATGAAAGATGCTTCCTACCGCTTAATTAATTTTAATAAGGAATTCGTCGACCCGCCCAAATTCAGGTTTCAGGTTTTCCCTGGTGATGCTGAGATTACAAAAGGTGAAGATGTATTGATAAAAGTTAAAACTGTAGGAAAATCCCCTAAAGAAATTAATCTTGCAGTTAAGAATAATGAAGAAACAGATTATAGATTCGAAACTCTTAAGCCGGATTCACTTGGCAGCTTTAATTTAAATCTTACTTCCATTCGTACATCGTTTAAGTATTATGCGAGTGCAGGAAATATAGCTAGTGATATTTTTAGAGTTGATGTTGTTGACGGACCAATAATAAAAACTCTTGATGTTGAAATATACCCCCCACCTTATACTAAATTAAGTAGCACGGTTCAAAAGGATAATGGTAATGTTACCTCATTAGTTGGCTCAAAAATTAAATATAAACTCTCATCAACAAAAAATCTCAGTAAGGCATTTCTTCAGTTTTCTGATTCGACTCATTCTCAGCTAAAAACAAATGGTGAAAATGCTGAGGGTAGTTTCATCTTAAGGAAAGATAATCAATATTATATTTCATTAATTGATGAAAACGGGATTGAAAATTCCTCACCGATAACTTACCAGGTTAAGGCTCTTCATGATGCCTATCCAACTATTGAAATGGTCGCTCCCAATAAAAACGTTTCTTTAAGTGCGGATAATCGTGTGGAATTGCTTGTTAAATTATCGGATGATTATGGCTTTTCAAAACTGGTATTGAATTACCGACTATCTGCTTCAAGATATGAAACTCCCCAGGAAGAATTTCGTACAATGGAAATACCATTGTTGAGTTACGATAAAGAAATGTTTGTGAACTATGTCTGGAATTTAACACAGCTTTCGTTGGGTGTTGATGATGTAGTAAGTTATTATTTAGAGGTTTTTGATAATGATAATGTTAGCGGACCGAAATCTGCAAGAACAGTTGTTTTCACGATTCGGGTTCCTTCATTGGACGAAATTCTTTCCGATGCCAACCAGGTACAAAATCAATCTCAATCCGATCTTGAAAAAACATTAAAAGAAGCCAAGGTGCTTCACAAAACATTCCAGGAAATCGATCGCGAAATGAAAAAAGATAAGGAAAAATTATCATGGGAGGAAAAAGAAAAAGTTGAAAATGCACTCGATAAATATGAAGAACTTCAACAAAAAACGGAGGATATAAGCAAACAATTACAGGAAATGCAAAACAAGCTGCAGGAAAACAATCTTCTTTCCAAAGAAACTCTTGAAAAGTATATGGAACTGCAAAAGCTGATGGATGAGTTCACAAGTGAAGAAATGAAAAAAGCGCTGGAGCAGTTAAGAAACACACTTCAGCAAATGAACAGGAATATGACTCAAAATCAGCTTGAAAATTTCCAGTTGAACGAGGAAAAATTCAGGAAGGGTATAGAAAGAACATTAAATCTTCTTAAAAGAATTCAAATAGAACAAAAAGTCGATGAGCTTCTAAAAAGAACAGAACAGCTTGCTAAAGAGCAAAATGAGCTTAAAGAAAAAACAGAGCAAAGTAATTCATTAAATCAGGAAGAAAAAAATGAACTGAGTAGGAAGCAGAATAAGATATCTGAAGATATGAAAAAGCTCGGAGCGGAAATGGAAAAACTTCAGGAAAAGATGAATGAGATGGAGGGCATGCCTCAGGAGGAAATGGAAAAGATGAGTGAAGAATTTGAGAAGCAAATGAATGAACAGCTTTCAAAACAGGCTCAGCAAAATATACAGCAAAATAAAATGCAGAGTGCTGTGCAGCAACAGCAGCAAATAGCAAGTAATATGGATCAGCTTAATCAGCAAATGCAGGAAATGCAAAATTCGATGAGGATGCAGAATCAAATGCAAACCTTCACGGATATGATGAAAATACTCAACAACCTTTTGGAAGTTTCGAAAAAACAAGAGGAACTTAAAAATGAAACGAGGAATTCTGAACCAAATTCTTCTTCGCTAAATGATAAAGCAGAAACACAGGATAATCTTAAAAGCAACCTGCTTAATCTTATGAAACAAATGGCAGATCTTTCGCAGAAAACTTTTGCAATAACACCGGAGATGGGCAAAGCATTAGGTGAAGCTGTTAAACAAATGCAGCGCTCAATACAATCAATGCAAAACAGGAATGGCTCGATGGCAGCTATGACACAGGGAGATGCAATGATGCATTTGAACGAAGCAGCCACAATGATGAAAGGCTCTATGGAAGCTATGATGCAGGGTGGTGGACAGGGTGGTGGAATGATGTCGTTAATGCAACAGCTGCAACAACTTTCCGGTCAGCAAATGAATGTGAATAATTTAACACAAATGCTTCAACAAATGAAGCAGGGAAAATTATCATCCCAGCAGCAGGCTGAGCTACAAAGGTTAACTCAACAACAACAGATGATTCATAAATCGCTTGAGCAGTTGAACGAAGAAGCTAAAATATCCGGAAGCTCAAAAAAACTTCCGGCAGATCTGGAATCCATTCTGCATGATATGCAGGAGGTATTAACTGATATGAACACTGAAAAGCTTGATGATAAGTTAATTCAAAAACAGGAGCATATTTTATCTAAACTGTTAGATGCCCAGCGTTCGATTAATGAGAGAGATTACGAGAAAGAAAGAAATTCACGCACAGGGGAAAATATTGTGCGAAATTCACCAAGTGAGCTGAACCTCAATTCAACCGAAGAAGTTGATAAATTAAAAGAAGAATTGAATAGAGCAGTGCAGGAAGGATATGTTAAAGATTACGAGGAGCTCATTCTGAAATATTATGAAGCCTTGCGTAAAGCGGAAAATAAATAAATATCACTACATTTCCTGTTTCCCTTTCAGACTTAATTTTCCAATATTTGATTAAAACAACAAAACCATTAGTTTGCCAAATGTTTTGTTTTATTTTTAATTCAAGATAATTCAATTCATGCTTGATCTGATTGAAAATACGCTGGGAATTTTAACCAGGATAACAAACAGCAAGGCCATATTGCTGTTAAAGCTGAATGATGTCGAGGTTTCCGTTTTATCTTTTTTAGGTGACAATCCTGAAAACTATACACAGTTTAATTCATCGTTATTTCTTCTCTATAAACATTCGGGCACAGATATAAATAATACACAGATTGAAAATCTTCCCGAATGTAAAACTGTGATGAGTGAAATTGGTGCCCAGTCATGTTTTATAAAAAATGTTCATTCCATTAGTGAACAAAACGAATCAGTTTTCTTGCTGATTTTTATGAGTGGAAATAACAATCTGCCTGATATTGAAAATGATGCTTTCAAGTCTGTGATTAAAGTTCTTGCTAATCAGGTAAAAGAAAACTTCTACCCTGAAGAAGGAATTGTCCCTCCATTTCCAGAAAGAAAACGAGAAGAAAAAATAGTTATTAATAATTGGGAGGATAATTTTAATAAACTACTCACAATCACCAACGATCTCATTTTTATTCTGGATAAGGATGGATGTTTTTTGAGAGTAAACACTTTCGGTGCAATGATGTTGGATTATGATGAGCCGGAAATGATAGGCAAACATTTCTTAGACTTTGTAGAGCCCGATAAAAAAATTGATGTTTCGATGGCTTTTAGTAAAATGCTTTTATCGGAAAGAGTAACAAAAATCAAAACAACCCTTGTATCCAAATTGAATAAAAAAATTCCAGTTGAAATTGCCGGGAGAACTATCACTAAGGATGATAAAATAGTTGGAATGCTTGGAATGGCTAAGGACCTGACGAAGCTTAATAAATATGATGATGAACTGAAGAAATTAAAACCGAAATTAATAGAGGCACATCGGTTAATCTCACTTGAAAGATCAAGAGTATGGCAGCATAATTCACTTATTGAGGAACTTGATCGGTTAAAGAACGAATTTGTTTCAAATATTTCGCATGAGTTCAGAACACCACTTGCTTCGATCATCGGCTTTTCTGAGACAATAGTCTCTGATCCCGATCTTCCTGAAGAGATGAAAGAAGAGTTCAATAATGTAATTCTTAATGAAGGAAAACGGCTCGCAAAACTGATAAATGATATACTTGATCTATCGAAAATTCAGATAGGAAAACTAACATTAAATAAAACGAACTTTGATCTGGTAGCAATGCTAAATGAAGTTGTTGAAAGCAACAGCCAATTTGCCAGTGAAAAAAAACTAACTCTTGACTTTGAACAACCTAAAGAAGAAATTCTACTGTATGCTGA